>CACGNA010000009.1 GCA_902574425.1 uncultured Prochlorococcus sp.
TCTTGTTCTGCCTTCAAATGAATCTTCATTTGTTGTATCAGATGGTGAATTCTGGGAAACTTTTGGATTTTTTTGAGTATTTTGGGTGCTATTTGAACTATTTGGATGATTATTATTTGATTTCTTTTGGAAATTATGATTATTTCTATTCCTATTAGAGGAATTCTGCTCTTCGGTAATCTTTGGAATATAAGCACGCGTTCCACTTGGTGCAGGTTGAACTAAACACAAAATAAGTGGCTCAACTTGTAATTCTCTTCTCATTCTTCTAGATAATCCATTCTCAATTTCTCTTTGTACACCAATCCAATCTACTTCAAAATTATTAGGCCCAGTTTGCCTGGATAATTGTTTCCATCTATTTTCTAAGACCCAGCTTATTTCTCGTTCTGTCCACATAGACATTTTTCTTGGTTCTGCAGTAGTTACAACTCCTCTTAAATTAACTCTAGGAGGTGCAACCATCTTCCCATCTGTACTTATAGGAGCTAAAACAGTGACCACACCATCCCCAGCTAATTGCTGCCTCTCTTTTAAAACTCGAGCGTCTACTATCCCATTTCGTGAGTTATCAAGCAACTCAACTCCAGCTTTTACAGGATCACCTTTTTGAATAGAATTAGATGTCAGCTCAACGACATCTCCATTTTCAATAATTAAAATATTATTCTTTGGAACTCCCATAGTTTGTGCACTTTTACCATGAGAAACAAGCATCCTATGTTCTCCATGAACAGGGACAAAAAACTTAGGTTTAGCAAGTGCCAACATTAACTTTTGATCTTCTTGAAAACCATGACCAGAAACATGAATATTCTCTCCTTTGCCGTAAACAACCTTTGCTCCGAGTTTCATTAATCTATCTATTGTATTAACGACAGAAATAGTATTACCAGGAATTGGACTCGCTGAAAATATTACTGTATCAGTAGTTTTAAGACGAACATGCTGATGTTCACCACGAGATATCCTACTTAATGCTGCCAAGGGTTCTCCTTGACTTCCAGTCATTAATAGTAAAGTTTCCCTATCTGGTAAATCTCTAATTTGTTTTATTGGAACAAATAAATCATCTGGACATTTCATATAACCAATATCCCTTGCTTTAGCAATAACATTAATCATCGATCTACCTAACAAACCGACCTTTCTTCCATGTTTCATTGCCAACTCTAAGATCATGGTCACTCTATGAACAGAACTAGCAAAGGTGGTAAGGATAACTCGTTCTTTTGCCTCAGCAATATGTTTTTCTAAAGAGGGATAGATAGTCTTCTCAGAAGGACAAAAACCAGGGACTTCGGCATTAGTAGAGTCACTGAACATGCATAAAACGCCCTTCTCTCCATAATGCACCATTCTTTCAATATCAAATTGCTCTCCATCTACTGGCATATGATCAAACTTAAAATCTCCCGTGAAAATAATTGTGCCAACAGGTGTTGTAACTGCTAAAGAAAAACTATCACAAATGGAATGAGTATTTCGAATAAATTCAACAGAAAAATGCTGGCCAACCTTAACAACATCCCTTGGATTAACTGTTTGTATAGTCGTCCTATCAGAAACTCCTGCCTCGTCCATCTTTCCCCTAAGCATTGACATAGCAAGCCTAGGGCCATAAATAATTGGAATATTAAAATGCTTTAGATGATGTGAAATGCCTCCAATATGATCTTCATGACCATGAGTTACAATCATGCCTTTAATTCTTCTTTGATTTTCTCTTAAGAAAGTTGTATCAGGCATCACAATATTTACGCCATGCATGCCATCAGATGGAAACGCAAGACCGGCATCAACAAGCATTAGTTCATCACCGTATTCAAAAACACAAGTGTTTTTCCCTATTTCATGTAAGCCACCTAATGGTATAACTCTTAGAGTCGGACTATTACTTTTAGATCCCGATGCATTATTTGAAGATCTATTAACAGTTGAATTTGTACTTGATTGCATAATTTTGAAGTTTATGAAGTCCTGCTTGTAATCAAATAAGGTTTATTTAAATTTAATTATCAAGTTAAATATAATCCTTATTATAAGGATTTCAGGATAAAAGAAAGTTGCTTTTTCATTTCCGCAGTTAATGGTGACAAAGGACTTCTTGGATTGCCTACATTCCACCCCGACAGCTCTAAAGCAGCCTTTATTGGGATTGGATTAGTAGTCATAAAAAGTGCTTTGAAAAAAGGCTGAAGTTTTTCATGAATTGCAAGCGCGTTGGAAACGTTTCCACTTTGAAAGAATTCAATCATCTCTTTCAATTGCGAACCAACTAAATGACTCGCAACACTTACTACTCCTACAGCACCCACAGATAACATTGGGAGCAACAATGAATCATCGCCACTATATACAGAGAGTTGGGAGCCACAAATAGCTCTTAATTCTGTTACTTCTTCTATTCTACCGCTTGCTGCTTTAATACTGAGAATATTTGAGAAATCCATAAGTTTGTTCACAGTATCAGGTAATAAATTGCACCCTGTTCTTCCAGGTATGTTGTAAAGCATTAAAGGCAAATCCTTTGCAGAATTAGCAATGGAACTGAAATGTTTATACAGACCTTCTTGAGGTGGTTTATTATAATAGGGAACTACAACCAAAGCACCGTCAGCTCCAGAGTCATAGGCTTTTTTTGTAGCTTCTACAGCCTCGCTTGTACAATTACTACCAGTACCAACTATTACTTTACATCTTGAATCCAAAGATCCTTTTACTGCAATAAATAAATCATTCTGTTCCTCCCATGAAAGAGTGGGAGATTCTCCAGTAGTGCCACATAGCACAATACCATCAGAACCATTCTCAAAAAGATAATTTGAAAGTTTTATAGCTAGTTCATAATCCACATCTCCATTTTCAGTAAACGGAGTAACCATTGCAGTCAATATTCTTCCAAATAATGGATTAGTAAACTTAGTTGTGTTTGTAATCATTTTGTTGGAATTAATAACTCAGCTATTTGAACAGCATTAAGAGCTGCCCCTTTTCTTATTTGATCACCACATAACCATAATTCTAATCCATTTGGCTGACTTATATCAGTTCTTAACCTACCAACAGCAACATTATCCCTTCCCATAACATCATTTGGCATAGGAAATCTATTATTTTTGTAATCCTCGATAATTTCAATTCCAGGAGATTTTTTTAATTCATCCAGAGCATCTTTAATTTCAACTACACCATCAAATTCAATATTAATAGATTCAGAGTGTGCTCTGAGAACTGGAACTCGAACGCATGTAGCAGAGAGCTTTAAATCAGGAACATTTAATATTTTTCTTGTCTCATTAACCATTTTCATCTCTTCTTCGCAATAATTATTTGCAAGCATAGGTGAATTATGTAAAAACAAATTAAAAGCCAAGGAGTAAGGCAAAACTTGACTTTTCTGGGGATCACCCTGAAGATATT
This sequence comes from uncultured Prochlorococcus sp., assembly GCA_902574425.1. Classification (GTDB taxonomy): domain Bacteria; phylum Cyanobacteriota; class Cyanobacteriia; order PCC-6307; family Cyanobiaceae; genus Prochlorococcus_A. Next base: position 3,424 of record CACGNA010000009.1, read on the forward strand.
GTTCAGTTAAAAGTTTTAGTTCCTCCATCGCTAATTGGCCTGCACCACTGACAGATTGATATGTTGAGATAATGACCCTTTGAATAGTCGAAAGTTTATTTAACGGAGCTAAAACTAATGTCAACAAAATGGTAGTGCAGTTTGGATTCGCTATTACCCCATCATGATTAAGAGCTTCACTAGCATTTACTTCGGGAACTACAAGAGGTACACTCTTATCTAATCTGAAAGCACTGGAATTATCTATAAGTACAGCATTTTGATCCATAATTGTAGGCAACCATTGTCTTGAAATACTTCCACCGGCTGAGGCTAAAACTAAATCAAGATTCATGAATTCTTCCTTAGTGGTTTTTTTTGTAACTAATTCTTCATCTTTCCAAATAATTTTTTTTCCTTCTGACCGCTCAGATGAAAGTAAGACCAATTCTGATATTGGGAAATCGCGTTGTTCAAGAATTTTGAGTAATTCAGATCCTACAGCACCTGAGGATCCTAAAACAGCAACTTTTAATGGCCTATTAGGCAAAAACGGAGATTTTCTCACACTTAAAAAAGATTTTTATTGATAGAGTGACTATTTTTTTTACTTTATCAAAAAATTAACTTTCAAGTAAATCACATAATGTGAAATAATTAAGTTCCGACTTATAGTAATAATTACAAAAAACATGGCTAAAGAAGCATTAATAGTCAAAACAACTCCTCTGCCTCAAAGTAGAATTTCATTTGAATTAGAGATCCCATCTGAGACATGCAAAACGTGTATAAATGAGACAATCAATGCTATTAGTCGTTCGGCTAAAATTCCTGGATTTAGACTAGGTAAAATTCCTAAACAAGTCTTAATTCAGAGAATTGGTATCACACAATTACATGCTTCTGCTCTAGAAAAAATAATTGATAAATCATGGCAAGAAGCATTAAAAATAAAATCTATAGAGCCTCTAAGTGAGCCAGAATTGGTAGATGGATTTGAATCTTTACTTGAAAAGTTTAGTCCTGAAAAATCACTAAAGGTTACCCTTCAAACTGATATTGCGCCAGAAGTAAAACTAAAAAAATCCAAAGGACTTAGTGTTGAAATTTCAAAAAATAAATTTGATTCTAAGTCAGTAGATGAAGCACTAGAAAAATCTAGAAGTCAATTTGCAAATATTGTTCCAGTTACCAATAGATCAGCCAAATTAGGAGATATTGCTGTAGTTAGTTTCAAAGGGAAATATAAAGACTCTGGTAAAGAGATTGATGGTGGAACAAGTGAATCAATGGATCTTGAGTTAGAAAAGAACAAAATGATTCCGGGTTTCGTTGAAGGAATAGTAAAGATGAAAATTGGAGATTCTAAAACACTTAACCTTAAATTTCCTGAGGATTATTCTCATGAAGATTCAAGAGGCAAAGAGGCAATCTTTGAAGTAAATCTTAAGGATCTCAAAGAAAAAGAATTGCCCGCACTTAATGACGATTTTGCGAAACAGTCTGGCAATAAAGAATCATTAAAAGAGTTAAAGAAAGATATTGAAAAGCAACTAAAAGACAATTTTGAAAACACTCAAAAAGATATAAAAATTGAAGCTTTATTAGATGCATTAACAAACGAATTAGTTGCTGAAATTCCAAAATCTATGATTGATATAGAAGTTAGGAATAATATTGAACAAACCGCGCAAAGATTTGCTCAACAAGGTCTTGATGTTAAATCTACTTTCACTCCGGAATTAGTTAAGTCATTAGCAGAGTCCACAAGGCCTCAGGCTGAAAAAAATGTTCAAAGAAATTTAGCTCTAAAGGCATTAGCAGAAACAGAAAACATAACAGTTGAACAAGAAGAAATTGATTTAAAAATGAAAGATTATGAAGATGCAATCTCTAAATCTTCAAAACAAATAGATATTAAAAAATTAACAGAAGTAATTAGGAACGATTTGCTCAAAGAAAAATTAATAATATGGCTTGAAGAAAATTCCGAAGTTAAAGAAAAAACTACAAAATCTACCAAAACCTCCAAACCTACAAAAGCCACAAAAACTGCAACCAAAACAACCAAAACAACCAAAACAACCAAAACAACCAAAACTCAAAATAAAAAAGAAAAAAAATAATTTATAAAATTTCTTACTAATTACCCAAAAACCTCTTAAATTAACAATAAGATGAAATCTATTTTGTGAATTCAGAAAAAAAACATTTAATCCAAAGCTCAATAAGTTCTTTTGAAAGGATTAATAAAACTAGTGCCGCAGTTCCTACGGTTATAGAACAATCTGGAAGAGGTGAACGAGCTTTTGATATTTATTCAAGACTATTGAGGGAAAGAATAATTTTTTTAGGTACTGGCATTAATGATCAAGTATCTGACTCTCTTGTCGCACAATTATTATTTCTTGAAGCTGAAGATCCCGAAAAAGACATACAAATATATATCAACTCTCCTGGAGGCTCAGTAACTGCAGGAATGGCCATATACGATACTATGCAACAAATATCCCCTGATGTAGTGACAATATGCTTTGGAGTAGCTGCAAGTATGGGTGCATTTCTACTTTCTGGGGGGGCAAAGGGGAAAAGATTAGCTTTACCTAATTCTAGGATAATGATTCATCAACCCCTGGGAGGTGCACAAGGTCAAGCAGTAGAAATAGAAATACAAGCTAAAGAAATACTTTTTCTCAAGAAGACATTAAATTCGCTTTTAGCAGAACATACTGGTCAACCTTTAGAAACGATTAATCAAGACACAGAAAGAGACTACTTTTTATCTCCCTCAGAAGCAGTCGAATATGGATTAATTGATAAAGTTATCAAAAAATGACAAGGGGGACTTATTTTTTACGAAAATGATGACGAATCGATGTTTATAAGCAATCCTAGTAAATAGGGAATATTGAACACCTTTAATTTTAGACTTTATAATCGATGGCTAAATTCGACGCCCATCTTAAATGTTCATTCTGTGGAAAATCACAAGACCAAGTTAGAAAGCTCATAGCTGGTCCTGGGGTTTATATCTGTGATGAGTGCATAGATCTTTGTAATGAAATTCTTGATGAAGAACTACTTGATAATCAAGCGAACACGAACAATTCCCCGCAAGTAAAAAAGAAGTTACCAACTGATAATTCCAAAAAATCTATTCCTTTAGAATTAACTTCAATTCCTAAACCATTAGAAATTAAAAGTTTTCTGGATAATCAGGTGGTAGGACAAGAATCTGCAAAGAAAATATTATCAGTAGCCGTATACAACCACTACAAAAGATTAGCTTGGAAAGTTAAAGAAGAAAGTAAAGATAGTAATTCAAAGGATGCACAATCGACGAAATTACAAAAATCAAATATCTTACTCATCGGCCCAACTGGAAGCGGTAAAACATTATTGGCACAAACTTTAGCTGAGTTTCTAGATGTTCCTTTTGCAGTGGCTGATGCAACAACTTTAACAGAAGCAGGATATGTTGGAGAAGATGTTGAAAATATCCTTTTAAGACTTCTGCAAAAATCAGAAATGAATGTAGAGCTAGCTCAAAAAGGAATTATTTATATAGATGAAATAGATAAAATTGCTAGAAAAAGCGAGAATCCTTCAATTACTAGAGATGTCTCTGGTGAAGGAGTACAGCAAGCATTATTAAAAATGCTTGAAGGAACAATTGCTAATGTTCCACCGCAAGGGGGAAGAAAACATCCTTATCATGACTGCATCCAAATTGATACGAGTCAAATTTTATTTATTTGCGGGGGGGCTTTTATAGGTTTAGAGGATATAGTTCAAAAGCGTATGGGTAAACACTCCATAGGATTTACCACCAATTCAGATCAAAAGAAAGTTGATACAAAAAAAATTTTAGACCCAAGAGATTCTCTGAAAAATTTAGAGTTAGATGATTTAGTAAAATATGGACTAATTCCAGAATTTATCGGAAGAATTCCTGTTTGTGCTGTATTAGATCGTCTAACTAAAGAAACCTTACAATCTATTCTGACTCAACCAAGAGATGCACTAGTAAAGCAATTCAAAACCTTACTAAGTATGGATAATGTGGAATTATCATTTGAGCCTGATTCTGTTGAAGCAATAGCAAATGAAGCCTATAAAAGAAAAACAGGTGCAAGAGCATTAAGATCAATAATTGAGGAACTAATGCTAGACATAATGTACACCTTGCCTTCTGAAGAAAATGTAAAAGAATTCACAATTACAAAAAAAATGGTTGAAAATTTATTCTCATCCAAAATTGTTAAACTACCTTCAGGATCAAAAAGAATAATTAAAGAGTCTGCTTAAAAATTAGAGTTAAACTGTCTCAATTGAAACCCTAATTGTTCTAATTAATGAAGATTAAATGCCTAATATTCATAAGCCTTTTCATCAAAAATATAGACCAAACAAACTAGACGAACTGGTTGGGCAAAATTTTATATCTATTACTCTAAAACAAGCACTTTTAACAAAAAAGATTGCTCCTGCATATCTTTTTAATGGTCCAAGAGGCACTGGCAAAACATCAAGTGCCAGAATCTTTGCGAAATCTTTAAACTGTCAGGCATTTGAACTGCCAACAATAAGTCCTTGTGGTAAATGTGACTTATGTAGACAAATTACAGATGGTAACGCTCTAGATATTGTCGAGATTGATGCAGCATCAAATACAGGAGTTGAAAATATAAGAGAAATTATAGAAAGAGCGAGGTTTGCGCCTACTCTAGCGAGATGGAAAGTATACGTTATTGATGAATGTCATATGCTTTCCACAGCAGCATCAAATGCTTTGCTAAAAACTATTGAAGAACCGCCCTCAAGAGTTGTATTTATCCTTGCGACGACAAATCCTGAGAGAGTATTAAATACAATACAAAGTAGATGTCAAAAATTTGATTTTAGAAGAATAAGCCCTAGTGACATTTTTCGAAATTTATCAGAAATAGCAGCGAAAGAATCCATTCAGTATGAGGTGCAAGCATTAAAAATGATTGCAAAAAGATCTAATGGAGGCATGAGAGATGCACAAAGCCTTCTTGAACAAATTCATCTTCTACCAGAAGGTATAACAATTAAAAATATTCAAAGCTTGCTAGGAGAAGTATCAGAGATTGAATTAACAAATCTGATTAAATCATTAATTGAGAATAATCCAGAGTCATTAATTATCACCTGCAACAAATTATATGATGATGGAAACGAACCCCATCAAATCATTATTGGATTATTAAATATAACAAGAGATTTACTACTACACACTACAAGTAATAAATATTCAGATCTTTATTATACGCCTGATGAATTTCAAGAAGAATTAGATAAAATCTCAAAAACAATTAATAAATCAACAATAATTAATTGGCATAATAAGCTTAGAAATATTGAATATCAAATCAAAACAAGTGATAATCCAAGGCTTTGGTTGGAAATACATTTAACCGGCCTTCTAGATAATCAAGAGATAAATAGTTTTGAAAATCAGCAAGAAAATAACAAAAATGCGACTAAAGAACAGCATGAAAACATAAAAAACAATGAAACAATTAATAAAAAAAATATATCTAATGAAATTCAAAAAACAAGCAACAAAGAGCATATAAGCGGCACAGAATTGATTGTAAAAAAAGACGAAAAATTAAAAGATACTAATAGTCTTGGAAAAAAAAGTATTGGAAATATTGCTGATAATAGCCAAAAAAATCCTGAGCCAAATAATTTAAAAGATAAATGGGAATTAATTCTTTCTAAATTAGAGTTGCCATCAACAAGAATGTTACTTTCACAACAAGCCGAGCTTGAAAGTTTTGATTCAGAGAAAATCACAATTGCATTATCTCCAAACTGGGAAAATATGATAAAAAGCAGAAAAGTTATAATTGAAAATACAGTAAAAAAGATATTTGGAGATCAAATAATACTTAATTTTTCCACCAAACAATTAACTAAAAGTAAACCAACAAACTCTCCAGAAACAACCAACAATCAAGACAAGACTCTGAAACCAATAAAAAAAATAGAACCAACAACTAATTTGTCAAAAAAAATATCTAAAGAAGAAAATTATGATGATAGTCCAAAAAACTTAGCAAATTTTTTTAATGGAGAAATTATAGACCTTGATAAATAAATTACACTCCAGTATGCAGAGTTTTTCGCCAAAGAATCTTTTTGGGGAAAATAGACATTTTTATTGTTACCCAAGGTATTACTAGAAACCAATGTGATAAATAAAAAATCGATACAAATGTCATCAAAAGATTTCCTTTTTGCAATACAGGCACTTCGCTTTTGCAAGAAGCACCATACCAAAAAGCAATTCCTGATAACACAAAAGCTGTTAATGAAATAGGCCAGTAAATTGGTGAATCTAATAAAGCGATACTGATAACTAAATCAAAAATAGATATTATCGGAAGTGCATATTGCAAGATGAAGAAGTAAGTTAAATCAAATTTCTGCAAATAATCAATTTTATTAGTAAATAATTGATCCCCATAATCAAAGAATCTTTGCAAGCCTCCCTCTGCCCATCTTTGCCTTTGTGCTAATAAAGCATTTAAATTCTCAACTGCTTCTTCCATGACTGGAGGATCCCATAAGATTCCAATTCTAGAGTTTGATAATAATAATCTTAAACTTAAATCGAGATCATCCGTAACTGTGTCTTCATTAAAGGAACCACATGCCAATAATGTATCTTTTTTAATTAATTCACCATTTCCCCTTAATTCAGCAACTCTAGCAACTGATAACCTTCCATATTGAAAGATTGCGTCCATAGCCATCTCCATGGACTGACATGAAGTTAAAAAATTCTTACTTACATTTGTTACTGATTTTCTTAATTGAACTGCAGACCAATCACCCTCTTCGACAAAACTAAATAACCGTATCAAAGAATCTTGTTTTAATTGAGCATCAGCATCCAACACTAATAACCATTCACCATGAGTAAACTTCAAGGCATAATTTAAAGCTCCTGACTTCCCGCCTCCTGCGCTAGGAGAACGACTTACTACTTTTAGCTTTTCAAATTGTCTGGATAATCTATCTAAAATTAAAGGGGTCTTATCAGAACTACCATCATCGATTATGTAAATATTTAATTTATTTTTTGGGTAATCCAAATTAAATAACCTTTCAACTAATCTTTCTATGACATTCTCTTCATCTCTAGCTGCAACTAAAATATCAAGTAAAGGTAAATCTTTATTAATCACTCCACTGCTATAAGTATTTGCAATATTGTTCCTTTTGAAATTTCTAGAAATAACTATGAAACCGTAAAAAGCAATCACCAAAGAAAGAGTCAATATAAAGTAAAAAAAACCTCTGATATTGTAAACATGAGGAATGATAGTTACTAAAAAACAAGCACTAAGAAATAGAAACGACTTCAACCTTCGATTTTTATAAAAACCCTTACTCATAAAAGTAAATTTCTAATTTTTGAATTCTCATTGAGACAATAAGTCAATATTTTCAAGTTTTGCATCTCGATAATAATGATTCAATATTTGTTCATAAGAGAATCCTAATTCAGCCATTTCAATTGCTCCTGCCTGTGATAAACCTACACCATGACCGAAGCCTCCTCCTCTCAAAAGCCATAAATCATCACTTAATTTATTAATAGTAAATAAATTACTAGGTATAAAACTCAATACTCGTCGAATATCATCTTTAACTAGAGCAATAGATTTATTAACTTTGTTAGTCTGTATTTCTAATTTTGTCACTCTGCCACTTGAACCTCGTTCAATGACATTAAAATCCAAAATATTTTCATTAGAATGTATAAGTTTGTTTTTAATTAACTTTTCTTTAATTTCAAGACTAGATATTTTCTTATTCCAGCGAAAAAGAGAATGATTGCTCCCATAAAACTGTTCTTTTTCAAAATCTAAAAAATTATTTAATTCAGATTCACTTGGAATTGGAAGTTTAAAAATTTTATTTAATGATTTAGAACCATCTATGCTTGAATTAAAGTAAGAATAATCTTGCATTTGCCAAGACTCGCCCGCTGTAGCAGATACCCCACCATTAGAACCATGATAAAAAGCATTTATTGGTTGATTTTTATATGTGAGAATTAAATTTGAAGTTGCTTTTATAGCTTGTTGTACTTTTTTATTTTTAATTTTAGGAGGCTTATAAACTTGACATTGAGTACTTATACATAAATGATATTTATCCATCTTAAATCTATCGGAATTAAAAATTCCCCAAGTTCGTGCAATAACTGCTTGTGCCTTTAGTGCTTCTAAAGGAGAACTCGGTCCAATTTCGTATGGCAAAACACCTGCCAAATAATCATCAAACTTAATTTTTTGAATTAATGTCCAAGTTCCATATGAATCTTGTATTAAATAAAAATTTTTGCCAAAATTAACATCATTTATTTTTATTTTCTCGTCAGAATAAATATGTATAGGTCCTTCGAGTTTCTTAAAACTATATTCACTACTAAGAAAAGGAGTAATTTGAATATTTTTTATTTTTCTGAAAATCTTCTTTTCTAAGTCAAACTCTGGTAAATCATCTTCAAATGGGATCCATACCTCCCAATTTTTAGGGTAAGCAACAGTAGCCTCAAATCCTTTATCTTTTAGTTTTTCTGATTGTTTTTTTGCTGATTCATAGCTGGCAAAAGGTCCAAAAACAATTCTTTCAATTGTTTGTGGATTTTTGATAAGTATATCCCTCCAGACAATATTAATTTGTTTTGATTTATGTTTGATACCGTTAGAAGAATGCAATGTTAAAAAGCCTTTATCAGTTACAAAATTAATATTCTTTCTCTTAGAGAAACTATCACTTTTCCCACCTAGATACTGCTTTAAACCAATTAAAAATTTTCCTTTTTTAATTTCTGTATTGGGTTCAACCTTCAGAAATTCTTCTGCGACTAAATTAGAGGTAAGTTTATTGTTTATTATTACAAGCGAAATACAGCCTAAAAATAAATTTAAAAAGGTAAATTCACGTTTCATAAGTAGCAACTTTCCTTATCAATTAAAAACTTTAATTTGCGCCAATGCGTATAAAGGTTTAGATTATCCTAATTAAACACATTTGACTTAAATGTCTAAACTAAAAACTCGTAAATCAGCGGCCAAAAGATTTAAAGCTACTGCGACGGGTAAATTCTTGAGAAGGAGAGCTTTCCATAATCATTTACTTGATCATAAAAGCTCAAAATTAAAAAGACATCTCTCGACAAAAGCCGTAGTTGATGAAAGAGATGCTGATAATGTAAGATTGATGATTCCATACGCATAAATCCTTAACCCATTTTCCTTAGTAATTCATGGCACGTGTAAAAAGAGGCAATATAGCCAGAAAAAGAAGAAACAAAATCTTAAATCTTGCGAAAGGTTTTAGAGGGGGAAACAAAAATCTTTTCAGAACTGCAAATCAAAGAGTAATGAAAGCTCTTTGTAATGCATACAGAGATAGAAGAAGAAGAAAAAGAGATTTTAGAAGACTTTGGATTTCTAGAATTAATGCTTCCGCTAGAATTAATGGGACGAATTATAGCAAGTTAATAAATGGCATGAAAAATTCTGAAATTATCATTAATAGAAAAATGCTTGCTCAATTAGCCTTAAATGATCCAAAATGTTTTGAAAAAATAGTTTCTGCCGTTAGCAATTAAAAAAAAAGAATATAATCTTAAAAAATAATTCTAAATAATGGAAATATCTTCCTTTCAATCCTATTTAATAATTCTTTTTGTAGTACTAATAATAATTTCTATTTTTGTTTTAAGACAATTTTTAAGAACAAGAAGTGAAGAATTGAATTTAGTAAAGTTTGAACAGAAAGGTTTAGATTCCCTAACTAAAGCCACAGAATTATATGAATTTGGTTCTGTTCAGATAAAAAAAAGATTATATTCTGAAGCAACTAAGACTTTTTTAAAAGCTATTGATAATTATGAAAATGAACCTGATGAGGCCAAAGCAATTATAAATAATGCTTTAGGATTTTCTTATGCTGCTCAAAATGAATTTAAAAAAGCAATTAAATACTATAACTCTGCAATAAAATCACTCCCAGAATATCCGATAGCCTTAAATAATCTTGCATCAGCACAACAGCGTTTATTGGAATATGACTTGGCATATGCGACTTATCAGAAGGTTTTAGTTATAGATCCAAAAAACAAAACCGCAATTAAAAAAAGTAAGGAATTAGAAAAAAGAAATAACTATAAACCTTATCAAGGTATAAAAGATAAAGGATTTTAAATATGGACAATAATTCATCTTTACGAATTGGAGGAAAACAATTTTCCAGTAGATTAATGGTAGGTACTGGCAAATACAAATCTACACAAGATATGGTAGAAAGTTTGTCAAATTCAGACACAGAAATTATAACCGTCGCTGTTAGAAGAATTAAAAATGATCAGACCGGAGACAATTTACTCGAAAAGATTAACTGGAAAAAATACTGGATGCTTCCTAATACAGCTGGTTGTGTTAATGCCGATGAAGCCGTCAGAATAGCAATTTTGGGAAGAGAACTTGCAAAATTATCTGGTCAAGAAGAAAATAATTTTGTCAAGTTGGAAGTGATTCCTGACAAAAAATATTTGTTGCCAGACCCAATAGAAACGGTAAAGGCAGCTGAAGTTTTAATAAAAAAGGGTTTTGCTGTACTTCCCTATATAAATGCAGATCCTATTCTTGCAAAACGACTAGAAGAAGTAGGTTGTTCAACTGTAATGCCATTAGGCTCGCCTATTGGCTCCGGACAAGGTTTATTAAATTTATCAAACATAGCGATAATTATTGAGAATGCAAAAGTACCTGTAATAATTGACGCAGGGATTGGAGTGCCGAGTGAAGCATCTCAAGCTATGGAACTTGGTGCCGATGGTGTTTTAATCAATAGTGCAATCGCACAAGCTGAAAACCCACCTCTAATGGCTCAAGCAATAAATTATGGAGTAAAGGCTGGGCGACAAGCTTTTCTTGCAGGAAGAATTAAAAAACAAGACTTTGCAATAGCAAGTTCACCAGAAGAAAACATATCGATCTAATTCTCTAAAGTTAAATAAATTTTAAAGGAGAGTAAAAATTTATTATTTGTTTGATTTCTTCTATTAAGAAAAAAGATTTGAAACTATTTACAATGTTTTTTCGCAAATTGGAAGCACACTGTAGTAATTTAATAAATATATTATGAATCTATTAATTCTGGAGTTCTGAGTGAAAGTTATTGTTCTTGGTGGAGATGGTTTTTGCGGTTGGCCTTGTGCGGTGAATTTAGCAGAGCAAAATCATGATGTAATTATTGTCGACAATTTAAGTCGTAGAAAAATAGATATTGATCTAGAAGTAGAATCTTTAACTCCTATCTCATCCATAACAGAAAGACTTTCTACATGGGAAGAGATTGGTGGTAAACCTATGAGATTTCTTAACATGGACATCTCTAAACAATATCAAAAATTACTGAATTTGCTTATTGAAGAAAAACCAGATTCGGTTGTCCATTTCGCAGAACAAAGAGCAGCACCTTACTCTATGAAATCAAGTTTTACCAAAAGATATACAGTTGATAATAATGTTAATGGCACACACAACCTTCTTGCTGCAATCGTAGAAAGTAATTTAGATATTCATGTTGTTCATTTAGGAACAATGGGAGTCTACGGATATGGATCACATCGAGGTGCAACAATACCAGAAGGTTATTTAAAAGTTGAAGTTCCACAACCAGATGGAAGCCGCTTTGAAGAAGAAATATTACATCCTGCAAGTCCAGGTAGTGTTTACCATATGACTAAAACTTTAGATCAATTATTATTTCTTTACTACAACAAAAATGACCTTGTAAGAATTACTGATCTGCATCAAGGTATTGTTTGGGGAACTAATACAGAAACAACTTTAAAAGATCCTAGATTAACAAACAGATTTGATTATGATGGAGATTATGGAACTGTTCTAAACAGATTTCTAATGCAAGCTGCTATTGGATACCCGTTAAGTGTTCATGGAACAGGAGGCCAAACAAGAGCATTTATACATATCAAAGATTCGGTAAAATGTGTACAACTTGCTCTTGAGAATCCTCCAAAATCTGGAGAGAGAGTCAAAATCTTTAATCAAATGACTGAAAGTCACCAAGTTGGAGAACTAGCTAAAAAAGTTGCATCTCTAACAGGGGCTGATATCAATTATTTACCAAATCCAAGGAACGAAGCAGTTGAGAATGATTTAATTGTTGATAATAAATGCTTTATTGAACTAGGATTAAATCCAACAACTCTTGATAATGGCTTATTAGAAGAAGTTGTTGAAGTTGCTAAAAAATACTCTAAGAGGTGTGATTTAAAGCGCATACCTTGTATTTCATCCTGGACAAAAAAACAAGCTGAAGCTATAAAGACCAATTAAAATTCCTAAAATAATTACCTGAAGAAAGTGAAAATTGCATTGTTTACTGAAACTTTTTTACCTAAAGTTGACGGCATAGTAACAAGACTGACTAAAACGATTGAATTTTTAATAAAAAATGGTGATGAAGTTATAATTTTTTGTCCAGAGGGGTGTCCAGAATCATATATGGGAGCAACTGTAGTTGGAGTTGCTGCAATGCCCTTACCACTATACCCAGAGTTGAAGCTTGGTTTGCCAGGCCCTGCAGTTTCAGATAAGTTAGAAAAATTCAACCCAGATTTGATACATGTTGTTAATCCAGCCGTACTTGGCTTAGGTGGCATATGGTTGGCGAAAACTAATAATATTCCTTTAATTGCTAGTTACCATACTCATCTTCCAAAATATCTGGAATATTACGGTATGGGTATGTTAGAGCCACTTTTGTGGGAATTACTTAAAGCAGCTCATAATCAAGCCTTATTAAATTTATGTACTTCCACCGCTATGGTCAATGAGTTAAAAGATAAAGGTATTCAAAGGACTGCTCTATGGCAAAGAGGAGTAGATACTTACAGTTTCCGACCAGATTTGAGAAGCGAGGAAATGAGAGAAAAATTATTTGGGAAATATCAAGATGCTAATTTCCTTTTGATTTATGTAGGAAGATTATCCGCAGAAAAACAAATTGAGAGAATAAAACCAGTCTTAGAAAGTATTCCTAATGCATGCCTAGCACTTGTAGGTGATGGACCATATAGAAACCAGCTTGAAAAAATTTTCGAGAATACCAAGACTAATTTCATAGGATATTTATCTGGAGATGAACTTGCTAGCGCCTATGCCTCTGGTGATATATTTTTATTTCCCTCTAGTACAGAAACACTTGGATTGGTTTTACTAGAAGCAATGGCGGCAGGATGTCCAGTTATCGGAGCAAATAAAGGAGGAATTCCAGACATAATTAGCGATGGCATTAATGGTTGTTTATATGATCCTGATGAAAAAGACAATGGGGAACAAAGTTTAATTGAAGCGACAAAAAAAATTCTAGAGAATGAAGATAAAAGAGAAGTTATGAGGAAAGAAGCACGAAACGAAGCAGAAAAATGGGATTGGAATCAAGCAACGTTACAACTGCAAAATTATTATTCAGATACTCTCAAAGAAATAGATTAAATTTTATCTAAATTATGCTACATGTGGAGGCGTAGGATTACTATACGAACTTAAAGGAAGTATTAGAGTAGCTATATTTTGATTCTTTTCAGGCCTTTTTTTCTTTGAGAATTTTTTACCAAAAGGTACTCTTATAACATTAGTTCCTTCAATGGAACAAATTTTTGAATTATCCCCTGAAAAATTATTAACAAAATTTGGCAAGTTAATATCTTTTATTGGCAAGTGTTTAACATTACCAGATTTAAAATCTTTGATCATAGCTTCAAATACCCCAAAAAAATTTGATGCTCAGTTATTTTAATAAAAAAATTTAAAAAAATTCTATAAGAAAATATTAAATTTTTATTACATTGATAATAACTAAGTAAATACAAGGACGCTAGTCCTTTAAGCACATTTTTTTTCTTCTAAAGTCTCTTCTTGATTTACATTGCAAGAACAAATTAAATTGCGATCACCGTATGCATTATTAATCCTAGAAACTGAAGACCAAAACTTAATAGTTGTTAGAGTTTTATAAGGAAAAGAAGCTTTTTCCTTTGAATAAGGATAATTCCAATTATCAGCAATCAACTCTTTAAGCGTATGAGGAGCATTACTTATTACATTATTATTATTTAACTCAATATTATTTTCTATTTCACTTATTTCTTCCCCAATTAATAGCATAGCCTCACAAAATCTATCCAATTCTGCCAAACTCTCGCTTTCGGTAGGCTCTATCATTATGGTCTCTGGAACAGGCCAACTTATAGTTGGTGCATGAAAACTATAATCTATTAATCGTTTAGCTAAATCATTAACACTCAAACCAGTTTTGGATTTCAGATCTCTAAAATCTAAAATACATTCATGTGCGACAAAATTATTTTTTCCCTTATAAAGAATCTTAAATTTATGCTTTAAAGAATGCGCGATATAATTTGCAGATAAAATTGCATGCGCAGTTGCTTTCCTTAAACCACTAAGCCCAGACATTTTTATATACATCCAACTTATTGGAAGAATACTTGCACTTCCATGTTTGGCAGAAGATACGTAATTGGAACTATTAGATAAATTATTATCCATTAAAGAATGAGTAGGAAGAAATGGGCTTAAAGTTTCTGATGCAGCAACTGGACCCACTCCTGGACCTCCACCTCCATGTGGAATGCAGAATGTTTTATGTAAATTCAAATGACAAACATCAACACCATAGTTCCCTGGTTTGCATAATCCAACCTGAGCGTTCAGATTTGCTCCATCTAAATAGACAAATCCTCCAACAGAGTGAATTAAGTCACATATCTTTCTGATTTGCAATTCAAAAACTCCATGAGTAGAGGGGTAGGTCAACATAAGTGCTCCTATTTGGTTATCAAATTTCTTAACCTGTATCGACAAATCTTGAAAATCAATATTTCCTTCCTCATCACATTCAACAGTTAAAACATCAAAACCTGCCATAACTGCACTAGCAGGATTTGTTCCATGAGCACTTTTAGGAATTAAACATTTTTTTCTTGTAAGATCGCCTTTTGATTCAAAATAAGAATTTATTGCCAATAAACCTGCAAACTCTCCTTGAGAGCCTGCATTTGGTTGAAAAGAAACTGATTTTAAACCAACGATATCACTTATCCATTTTTCTAGGTCAGATATTATTGTGGAATAACCCTTAGTTTGATCTAGTGGAGAAAAAGGATGAATGGAAGATAAATTAGCCCACGAGACTGGATTTAACTCTGCTGCAGAATTTAACTTCATGGTACAGCTTCCTAAAGGCATCATTCCATCTACCAAAGAAAAATCTTTTTCAGCAAGCCTGAATATATATCTCATTAATTCAGTTTCACTTTGGTAATTTGTGAATATATCTTGCTGCATCCATTCAGCGGATCTCAAAGCTATACTTTCAAGATGAAATCCTTTATCAAATTTTATATGCTCTAAATCTTCTTTTTTTTCTAAAAGGCTTGCTATGAAAGTCACAATATCTTTGATTTCTTTTTCATTACTAAGCTCATCTAAAGAGATCCCAAAGCCAGTTGAATCTTCAATAGTTGATCCCAACGGCAAAATTCTTAAGTTATAACCATTTTTTAAAGCTTCATTATGGATCTTTTGGGAGTATTCAGAATAAACGTCAACACTATCAAATCTAATCCCATCAGGAATATCAAAACCTAAATCAACCAAACATGATTCTAAATTTATTCTCAACTCCACTAATCTCTTAGCAATTTGCATTAATCCAGAGGGTCCATGATAAATAGCATAAAAAGAAGAAATTATGGCTAACAAAGATTGAGCAGTACAAATATTACTAGTAGCCTTCTCCCTTCTAATGTGTTGTTCTCTTGTTTGCAATGCTAGTCTTAAAGACTTTTCTCCATTTTTAGAGAGAGTTTGCCCAACAATCCTTCCAGGTATCAGCCTTTTATATTTTTCGCTACATGCAAAATATGCGGCATGGGGGCCACCAAAACCCATTGGAACCCCAAACCTTTGCATACTACCCACTGCAACATCAACACCAAATTCAGAAATTGGTTTAATTAAAACTTGTGCCAGTGGATCAATACATGCCGTTACAATAATTTCTGATCTATGTGCTTGGGATATTAAGAATGTTGGATCAAATAATTCCCCATTTTTACCAGGTAATTGCAACAAAATCCCAAAAACATCATCATGATTAGGAAGGTTGCTTTGAGTAAAGCGTTTTAAGGATATTCCCAAAGGTTTTGCTCTGGTTTGTAGAACATTAAAGGTATGATCAAAAACATTTGATTCAACTAAGTAGACTTTTGAAGATTTATTTTTTCTTGCGGCAAAACTCATGGCCATCGCTTCTGCAGCAGCAGTGCCCTCATCTAACAAAGATGCATTGGCGACAGGGAATCCTGTTAGTTCACAGACAATAGTCTGAAAATTAAATAGAGCTTCTAACCTTCCTTGTGCAATTTCTGCTTGGTATGGAGTATAAGACGTGTACCACCTGGGATTTTCGAGAACATGTCTTTGTATTACTTTAGGCATGTGATTGTCATAATAACCAAGGCCTATTAGTGATCTCATTTTGGTATTTTTCTTCGCAATCTCTTCTAATTCATTTAAAGCCTCAATTTCTGAACAACCTTGAGGCAATATTTCTGAAGATTTATCTTTAAGCTGAATATCTTCAGGAATTACTTGATTTATAAATTGATCAATATTATTAAAACCAAGCTTATTAAGCATAATTTTCTCATCAATATCACTCAAACCAAGGTGTCTATTAATAAATAAATCGGAAGTAACTTCTGATTTCATATCAAATTTTTTCTATAACTTACACTATTGATAAAGATTTTGCTTTAATTTGGCATAACCTTTGATTTATATGCATCTGAAGTCATCAAATCATCAAATGATACTTTTGATTCAGGTTTCAAAATAACTAACCAACCTTCTCCAATCGGATCATTCTGCAAAAGCTCAGGATTATCAATAACACTTTCATTGACAGATACTATTTCTCCTGAAAAAGGCAGGTAGACTTCCTCAACGGCCTTAACAGATTCTATTGTTCCAAAAGTCTCACCTTTCTCTAAAGTCTTCCCTTGATCAGCTAACTCAACAAAAACAATATCTCCTAATTGATCTATAGCAAATTCACTAACTCCAATTTTTAAAAATCCATTTTCTTCCAAGACATACTCATGGGTATCAGCATAGTTAAAATTGTCTGGAAACTGGTAAGACATGATTAAGTTGATAAAGAAAGTAGAGAATCCTTTGAAATTAATTTTTCCTCTAATAGTTCAGATAATAATTGAATTAGTGCAATTTTGATGTGAGCTATGTGAGAACCACCTTGAACAAAAATATTGTAAGGATCTCTTAGAGGAGCATCGGCGGAAAATTCACTTGTACTACCTTCAATAAATGTACCTCCTGCCATTAATAATTTTGAATCATATCCATCCATTGATGATGGAACAACATTAAGAAAAGAATCTACTGGTGAAGAATTCTGAAAAGATTGACAAACTTTTTGTACTAAATCAGGATTATTCAATCTTACTGACTGAATAAGATCAGATCTATACGTTGCTGGCTCTGGCAAAACCTTAAATCCCAAATTTTTAAAAACTGCTGCAACCATATCAGCACCTTTTAGTGATTCGTGAACAATTTGTGGTGCTAAAAACAAACCTTGCAAAATTAATCTTCCTAGTCCAAAATTTATTCCAGCAGATGAACCAATACCTGGTGAGGTTAATCTAGAACACGCCATCTCAACCAACTCTGCATCTCCTGCAACATACCCACCAGTAGGAACGATTGTCCCTCCCAAATTTTTAATCAATGATCCAGCAATTATATTTGCCCCTTTAGAAATTGGTTCACTATCTTCAACAAGCTCCCCATAACAGTTATCAACAAAACATATGCAGTTAGGATCAAGAGAGTGAATCAGACTACAAATTTTTTCTATCTCATGATTAGTAAGAGATTTTCTCCAACTATATCCACAACTTTTTTGTATAAATACTAATTTGCATGAATTTTCTTGAAAAGAATGAACAATTTTTTCTTCAAAAGAATCAAAATTCTCACAGATATTTATTTGCTTATAGTCAATCTCAAAATCTTTAAGTGAGCCTTTACCTCCTCCCCTTATTCCTATCACTTCTTCTAATGTGTCATATGGTTGTCCTGTGAGAGATAACATCACATCTCCAGGCCTAAGAATTCCAAATAATACAGAACTTATTGCATGCGTTCCACTTACAAATTGCATCCTCACAGCTGCCTTTTCAGCAAGAAACAATCTTGCAAAAACCGCATCAATTTTTTCTCTAGATATATCACCATGACCACTACCAGAAGATTGATTGAAATGACTAGTAGAAACTTTTTCTTCCTTAAAAATTTTCAAAATATTTTCTAATTTCTGGAAAACCTGATTGGATCTTTCTTGAAAAACTTGACTTAAACTCTCTTCTACAGAAAGAACAGCGTTTTCAGCCAGCTTTAAGTTATTGTTTAGTGTCATTAATTATGAAGACTCATGTTATTTTTCAGAAGCTAAATTTCTTAATTCTGCGAGGAAAGCATTAGGTCCTCTACCCTTAAAATAAGAGAGTTTTTTTGAAGACTCATATAAATCAATCAGTTCTCCATCTAATTCTTCTGCCGTATAGTCTCTTATTCCTGCTATTACCTCAGCAAAACGTTCTCTACGGGTAGATTTATTCACAGCATAGGCACCCATTACCTGAATTTTACATGATCTCCAAGCCTTATTCTGGCAAAAATGCACTGAAAGGGCATCACTTAAAGCAGAAGCTTCTTCATCTTCTATATACCAGTCAAAAGATGAAGGGAGAGATTGTAATCCTGAAAATATCTCAAATAACTCCCCAGCAGACAATGGATTACCAGAATCATTTTTCAAGGGTAATGCAGACTCTTGCAAAGATTTCCATAACTCTGGGTAATCACTTTCTAAACGATCCCTGATTTTTTCTATGCCTTGATCAAGAATCGTATTGACTTGAGCTAAAGCAAGAAAAACTTCAGGCCCAGGCGAAGATAACTTTCCATTCCTAAGATTAGAAATTTGCGAATTATGAACTTTACCTAAATCAAGAATTTCAGAAAGTAATGGTAAAACCTTATGTGACCAACCATTTCTCTCATGCCAGAGGTGTATCAAATGAGCCATAGCCCTTCGACCTCTAGATAATTTATCGCGATATCCGAGACTCACAGATAATTAAACTTATCAATAGTATAGTATGATAATATTACATATCGGTAATTTTGAAAATAGCATTTAAATATCATGAACTCAGTAATTTTCCAAGAAACAGCAAAATTAAAAAAACCTGTTCCAGCTGAAAAAGTTACAGAACTCTCAGAAAAACTACTAGAACCTTCCAAGCATTCAAGAAAATATCCCCCAAGGCTTCATAAAACTTGGGGAACAATTGCTTTCATGGTGGCGATTCATATTCTTTCTTTAGTAGCAATACAACCAAAATTCTGGAGTCTACCGGCAGTTGTATCATTATTATTTTTTTACTGGGTGACTGCTTGTTTAGGAGTCACTCTTGGATATCACAGATTGTTATCCCACAGATCCTTCATGGTTCCAAGATGGTTAGAAAGATTTTTTGCTACCTGCGGAGCCATAAGTTGCCAGCATGGACCTATAGACTGGGTAGGCTTACATAGACATCACCACTCTTTTTCTGATACAGAAGTAGATCATCACAATAGTAAAAAGGGGTTTTGGTGGAGTCATATGGGTTGGATGTTCAAAGATGTTGAAGCACTAAAAACTGTTCCAAAACTAAGTGCAGATTTAATTAAAGATCCATATTATAGATTTCTAAATAAATATTTTTTATTCTTACAGATTCCTATTGGACTTTCTTTGTACGCTATAGGTCAGAAATTAGGAGTTGGGGGCTGGGCTATGGTACTTTGGGGAATTCCATTGAGACTTGTGGTGGTTTATCACATAACTTGGCTAGTAAACTCGGCAACTCATTGTTGGGGTAAAGCGCCTTTTGACAGCGGTGATTCATCCAAAAATAATGCCTGGGTTGCTGCATTAACATTTGGAGAAGGCTGGCACAATAATCATCATGCATTTCCTAACTCGGCAAAACAAGGATTATTTAGAGGTCAAATTGATTTAACTTGGGAACATATTAAGATTCTTGCAAAATTAGGTCTTGCAAAAAAAGTAAAGTTACCCTCTAGGTCTTATTATTAAATAATATTGTTAAATATTTTCATGGCTAAAAGAGTACAAGTCGCATTAACTGAATCAATCGTCTCGCTCGGTAAAGAAGGCGACTTAGTTGAAGTAGCACCTGGATATGCAAGAAATTTTCTATTACCTTATGGCAAGGCGATGAATGTAACACCAGCAGTTCTTAAACAAATTGAAAGGAAAAAAGAAAAAGAAAAAATTGCTGCTGACAAATTAAAGCAAGAAGCTCTTGATTTCCAAACTGCATTAAAAACAATAGGAAGATTCACCATTAAAAAACAGGTTGGTGAAGATGGTGTACTGTTTGGAACTGTGACCAATGGGGATGTTGCTGAAGCAATACAAGAAGCAACCAAAAAAGAAATTGATAGGAGAAACATCACAGTTCCTGATATTCATAATTTGGGTTCCTTTACAGCAAAACTAAAATTACATCAAGAAGTTAATGCAGAAATAAATATTGAAGTAACAAGTTAATCAATTTGTTGCATTATTTTGAAAAGTAGCCAGAGTATATATCTAAGTAATTAAAGATATGAGTTCAGTACCTTTTCAAAATAATGGCCAAAATAAAAACTTTAAAAAAGATTTTAATAGTGAAAATTCTGGGTTAGTACCTCCTCAAAACATTCAAGCGGAAGAAGCGGTCCTCGGTGGCATACTTCTTGACCCAGATGCAATCGGCAGAATTGCCGATTTAATAAAACCTGAAGCTTTTTACATAAATGCTCATCGCGAGATTTATAGAACATCATTAATGTTGCATACCCAGGGAAAACCAACTGATTTAACATCAATGAGTGCATGGTTAGCAGATAATGGATCACTAGAAAAAATTGGAGGTAACAACAAATTAGTAGAACTAGTGGAAAATGTATCCTCTACAGCGTCAATAGAACAAGTTGCTAGTTTAATTAACGATAAATTCATGAGAAGACAACTCATCAGATCTGGGAATGAGGTAGTTCAACTAGGTTTTGATCAGACCCAAGATACTAATGAAGTATTAGATAAAGCCGAGCAAAAAATATTTGAAATCAGTCAAGAAAAACCTTCAAAAGGTCTAACTCAAGCAGCTGAAATACTTACCAGTACTTTCAATGAAATAGAGTCGAGATCGTTAGGAGCTTCAGTAGCTGGAATTCCAGTAAATTTTTACGACCTTGATGCTATGACTCAAGGCTTTCAAAGAAGTGATTTAATAATCGTGGCCGGAAGACCTTCAATGGGAAAAACCTCAATGGTGCTAAACCTTGCGAAGAATGTTGCTCAATCTCAAGATTTACCTGTGTGTGTATTTAGCCTTGAAATGAGTAAAGAACAATTGACATATAGATTACTTTCTATGGAAGTAGGAATCGAAAGTGGCAGGCTAAGAACAGGTAGATTGCAACAAGATGAATGGCCACTACTTGGAGAAGGTATAAATTCATTAGGTCAACTACCAATATTTATAGATGACAAACCTAACCTAAGTGTTTTAGAGATGAGATCTTTATGTAGAAGATTAATAGCTGAACAAAAAAAAGAACTTGGATTAATTGTGATTGATTACCTCCAATTAATGGAAGGAACAACTCCTGACAATAGAGTGCAAGAACTGTCACGGATAACAAGAGGCCTTAAAAGTATGGCTAGAGAATTAAAAGTTCCAGTTGTTGCTTTGTCTCAACTTAGTAGAGGAGTAGAGTCTCGAACAAACAAAAGACCAATGTTAAGCGATCTAAGAGAATCAGGTTCTATTGAACAAGACGCAGATTTAGTATTAATGATTTACAGAGATGAATACTACAATCCAGAGACTGAAGATAGAGGTATAACAGAGATTATTGTCACTAAACATAGAAATGGACCCGTAGGAACTGTTAAATTATTATTTGAACCTCAATTTACAAGATTTAGGAATTTAGCTAATTAAATCAATCCTAAAATGCAAGATCATCAATCACTAAATGAATCTTTTGACATAATCGTCATTGGAGGAGGACATGCAGGATGCGAAGCAGCTATAACAACAGCAAAATTAGGATTTTCAACAGCCTTATTTACAATCAATCTAGATAGGATTGCATGGCAACCTTGTAACCCTGCAGTTGGTGGGCCAGCAAAAAGTCAGTTAGTTCATGAAGTTGATGCATTAGGAGGAATTATTGGAAAATTAGCTGATGAAACAGCAATTCAAAAGAGGATATTAAATGCAAGTAGAGGCCCAGCCGTATGGGCATTAAGAGCTCAAACGGATAAAAGAGAATATTCAAAAAGGATGATCGAAATACTACAAAATACAGATAATTTATCCTTGAAAGAGGCAATGATTACTGAACTTGATATTGCAAAAAACGAGGTAATTGGATTGAACTCAAAAAAAATCATCCAAAAACGAATAAAGGGTGTAAAAACTTTCTTTGGTAGTTATTATTCAGCGAGATCAGTTATCATTACAGCTGGTACTTTTTTAGAAGGAAGAATATGGATAGGCAATAAATCAATGTCAGCTGGTAGATCTGGTGAACAAGCGGCACAAGGTCTTACTCAAAACTTGCACGAAATTGGAATAAGAACAGAACGGTTAAAAACAGGAACTCCAGCAAGAGTAGATAAAAAAAGTATATTTTTTGATGAATTAGATATTCAACCAAGTACAGCAGGTGATAAATATTTTTCGTTTGACCCAGATATCAAAAATAATATGCCCCAGGTTAGTTGTCACATAACAAGAACAACTTCTAAAACACATCAACTAATAAGAGATAATTTACATTTAACTCCCATTTACGGTGGTTTTATTGATAGTAAGGGGCCAAGATATTGTCCATCGATTGAAGATAAAATAGTTAAATTTGCTGATAAAGAATCACATCAAATTTTCTTAGAACCAGAAGGAATTAATACTCCTGAAATATATGTTCAAGGATTTTCTACAGGTTTACCCGAAAATATTCAATTAAAACTTTTAAGAACCTTACCTGGATTAAGTAACTGTAAAATGTTGCGACCAGCATATGCTGTTGAGTATGAATATATACCTGCAACACAGCTCCAAACATCACTAGAAACAAAAGAAATTGAATATTTATTTAGCGCTGGGCAAATTAATGGAACTACTGGTTATGAAGAAGCAGCTGCACAAGGATTAGTTGCAGGAATCAATGCGACAAGAAAACTAAACAAAAGAGATCCAATAATCTTTACTAGGGAAAACAGCTATATAGGAACAATGATTAATGATTTAATTACTAAAGATCTCAAAGAACCATATAGAGTTCTTACTAGTAGGAGTGAATACAGGTTAACCCTAAGAGGAGATAATGCAGATAGAAGATTAACCCCATTAGGTTATCAAATAGGGCTAATTGATGAGAAAAGATGGTCGGCTTATCAAGAAAAAATGAAATTACTTGAAGAAGAGAAATTAAGACTAAAAAACACCCGTTTAAAAAATACCGATGAAATAGCGAAAAAAATAGAATTAGACACAGGATCAAAAATCAAAGGCTCAACGACTTTGAAAGAACTCTTAAAAAGACCAAACTTTCATTATTCAGATCTAATTAAATATAATTTAACTGAAAAAGATCTTGCTTCTTCAATACAGGAAGGTGTTGATATAGATATTAAATACGAGGGTTATCTTAAAAGACAAAAAAACAACATTGAACAAATAAATCGTCAAAGCTGTAAATCTTTGCCTCAAGAAATAAATTATGAAAAGATAGATACATTATCTTTAGAAGCTAGAGAAAATTTGAATAAGATAAAGCCAAAAAATTTTGGTGATGCTTCAAAAATTCCTGGAGTTAGCAAAGCTGATTTAACTGCATTACTTGTTTGGCTAAAAATAAGAGAAATAAAAAAAGAAAAGGCAAATATTTTTCCTGAAAAAAAGTTATCATCTTAAAAGCAATCTCAAAGAGCACTGAATAATAAACTTTTTAAGTCACCAAAAATATTATGGGAAGAAAAAGCCTCTACTTTTTTAGTGAAAAATTCACTACCAAAAATATCTGGTCCATGGAAATTAATGCTGCTTGGGGATGGAAGTCCAACTAGACATCTGCAGCTTTTAACTAATCAAGAAACAAAAATTAAATTAATTTCAATGCAATTAGATCCTCTATTCAGCCAAGAGGGGCCAAAAGAATTGAATCAGTTAAATGGCCCTTTAATTAGAAGACAAGTATGGATTAAAAACAATAATAAAAACTTAGCTTGGGCTGAAAGTTGGTGGAATGCAGAACAAGTGAGTGAAAATTTAAAAGCCAAAGAAGAACCAATTTGGAAGAATTTAACACAAGACAGATCAGAATTGTTTAGAGAAGTTGATCGTATCTCACTGGTTAATTCAAAATGGTTAGAAGATCAATTTTGTTATAAAGGTCCATTCTGGTCGAGAAATTATAGATTTTTTCGAGAAAAAAAGCCCCTGACAATTATTAGAGAAGTCTTCAATCCTGATTTAGAAAGTTTGCTAGGTTCTTCTGGAATTAAAGAATTTACAAATCTATTATCTTCTTCTTCTAGATCTAGGTAGATTTCTTGATTTTGATTGACCTCTCTGGATTAATTGGTCTCTTGGAGTATCATTCTTTTTTTCTGTAGATCTTTGCCATCTTTGAACTGTAAAATCCATTTCATCTGGCCATTCTTCTTCTTCAATCTCTTTCCCATAAGGTAATTTTTTTTGTGTAGTTGTCTGTAAATTTTTTGGTTGCCTTAAAGATATTGCTTCTAAAGGTCTTTTTGAATGCGTTTTAGTAGATTCATAAGAATTTGATTCTCTAGTAAATGTCTTAATATCCTCGTTATCATCGTAAAAATTATCATCATTCCAATCATCATTATCTTCATCAAAAAATAAATCCACTTTTTCAGATACCCATCTTCCTACTTTTTTAACACTCTTACTTGTTATTCCTTGAATATCTGAGTTCCTTCGTTTACCTGGCCTAGCACCAGATACTCCATCAACGAATTGTCTTCCAGTTTCAAAAATTTTATCAACTTGTTTATCAACAATATTTCTATCAAAACTATTTCTAAGATTTCTAATTCTCCTTGAATCCATAAATTATTTTGCTTTTTAAAATATAAATTACATTAAAAAAATAAATAATTCCAAATATAGAAACAAAAACACATCTTATTATTTTTAATCAAACAAAATTAAACACTTTTTATTCCATGATCCATTAAAGAAATTTACACAACATTTTTTACAAGCAATATTCTTTATTCTTTTTCTATAAAAAATTTCTCGCCACAATTTTGACAAGTTCCTATATATTTTAATTCTCTCCTTTCTATAGGAAATGAGTGCCTTACAGAAATTTGAAAATTCTTCTCTTTCGCATTAATTTCATGCATCTTTTTCAAGAAATTTGGATCATGTATCTCATTTTTCTTTAATATCCTATCTACCAATGAATGAATCATTTCATAACATAAAGTACTGTTTATTTCAGCAGTGGATAATTTACTCAAAATAGGTTTCGATAAGATAATTTCAGAATCTACAAGACCATTAATTCGTTTTCTGTTATAAAAACCAGCATTAGTTTTTAATCTATTGTCAATCTAACTTTTACTAAAGGTTGATTATTAACAGCTAAAGAATTTTCAAAATATTGACTATTAAATCTATGAAATAACGGTAAAAGGGGGATTACAGGCATTATGGATTAAAATTAGTATTATTTTGACAAAAAAAGCCATCAAAAACGATTTCTTTTCTTAAAGTAATAAAAAAACTTAAACTAACATGGATGCAACACTAGTTAAAGATATCGGAATTAAAGCATTATTAGTTGGCGGAGCAGTACTAGTTTCTTTTTGGACTTTTAATGCAGTCAAATTAGTTATAAGTGCAAGGGGGATTAATCCATTAGTAAGAAAGTTTTTTGATCAGATAGCTGCTGGCAGAATTGATGCAGCTTATGGTTTGACTACAAAAACTTATAAAACTCATGTTAAGCGCCAAGACTTTCTTAAATTTTTAGCTAGTTTAAACCTCAATAAATACAGAAATTTAAAATCAGGAAGACCTAGAGTCCAAGAAGATCAAATCATAATTACTTTGAATTTAAAATCAGAAGACAAACAAGATGAGCTCCCATTAGATTTTACTTTCGCAAAAACTGACAATGATTGGAAAATAGACAGAATAGCTAAAGTTAATTAATAATTTCTTGTGAGGCAAAAAGAATTGTTAAAAGAAGAAATAATACGTCAATTAGAATTACACCCAAGCAGATTAGATAAAGAGAAAATCATCTTGGAATCAATGGATAAAGGCCTCGATGATTTTTTTGAAGGCATCCGTATGGCACTTGATCCATTGGTAACTTTTGGTGTAAAAATTGTTCCTGAGAAAGAGAATGAAAAAAGTCAAAAATTTTTATGGAAAGATTTTAAAGAATTAGCCAATAAACTTATTCAAAGAGAACTTACTGGTCACGCTGCTCGTGATGCAATTCTTACTGCGATGGGATCTTCAACAAAAGAAGAGTGGAATGGATTTTATAGACGAGTTTTAATTAAAGATCTTAGATGTGGTGTGTCTGAAAAAACAATCAACAAGATAGCAAAGAAATTTCCCAAATATGCGATTCCTATTTTTTCTTGTCCATTAGCTCATGACAGTGCAAATCATGAAAAAAAAATGATAGGAAAAAAGCAAATTGAAATCAAATTAGATGGAGTTCGCGTCTTAACTATTATTAGACAAAATAAAGTAGAAATGTTTTCTCGTAATGGGAAACAATTCCATAATTTTGGTCATATTATCTCAGAAATAGAAAACGTATTAAAAGAAGATCCTGCACCCTATGACTTAGTCCTAGATGGTGAAGTAATGAGCGCTAACTTTCAGGATTTAATGAAACAGGTACATAGAAAAGATGGCAAACAAACCCAAGATGCAGTTCTCCACCTATTTGACTTATGTCCCCTTGAAAACTTCCAAAAAGGGAGATGGAATACTAGTCAAACAACCAGAAGTTTATTAGTAAAAGAATGGGTAGCAAAACATTCTATGCTTCTAAAACATATACAAACACTTGCATGGGAAAATGTAGATCTTGACACCATTGAGGGACAGAAAAGATTTATAGAGCTGAATAAATCTGCTGTGGAGGGTGGATATGAAGGAGTAATGATTAAAGATCCTGATGCTATGTATGAATGTAAAAGAACACACAGCTGGTTAAAAGCAAAACCTTTCATTGAAGTCACTTTAAAAGTTGTATCGGTTGAGGAAGGCACAGGTCGTAATAAAGGTAGACTGGGAGCAATACTGGTTGAAGGGGAAGATGATGGGTATGAATACAGTCTCAGTTGCGGTAGTGGTTTTAGTGATATCCAACGTGAAGAATATTGGTCAAAACGCAATCATCTCATTGGTCAACTTGTAGAAATCAGAGCTGATGCAAAAACTAAATCCAAGGATGCGGTGGCTTTTAGTCTTAGGTTTCCTAGATTCAAATGCTTTAGAGGATTTAAGGCTGGAGAAAAAGTTTAAATTTTAAAAAAATATTCAACAAAGTAGTCAATGCAAAATGTGGTTTTAAATTAAAAAAACTTAAAATCTTACCTATAAAATATAAGAATAATTATCAGTAATTTTGTGAGACTTATGACAAAGAAAATTGTTTTCAACTACATAAAAACACCCTGTGGACAAGCAAAATATATCGAATTAGAAGCTAACAAAACTTTACTAGGAAAATTTAGGCTTTTGTGGTTTGTCTTGATTGCATCTATTAGAGATTGGAATATTAAAGATTAAATTCTTAGGAGTTTTCAAAATATTCTCTAGAGTATTTAGCTAAGAAATATACCACTAAAAACGTTGAAACAACTCCAATGGTAGTCATATATAAATTATTTGGTGATTGCACATTTTTTAACTCCTGGAGACTTTTTGCTAAACTACCTATTGAGCAATAAAGAAAAGTTCCTGGAATTATTCCAAGAAGACCAAGAGCAAAATCTCTAAATTTAACATTATTCAAACCATAAAAATAATTAAGAATACTGAAAGGAAATATCGGCGATAATCTCGCTAAAAAAATTAATTTAAGTCCGCCTTTTTCTACTACTTTCTCCATAACACTTAATTTTGGATAACGGCTAAAAAGGTTTTTTAGCTTTTTTGCAAAAAAACTTTTTGATACAAAAAATGCAACTGATGCCCCTATGGAAGCCGAAATGAAAACGATAATTGAACCTAAATATGAGCCATATAAAAAACCTGATAATAGAGATAACCAAGAAGCTGGAAGTATAAATAAAACAATTAAAATATAAATGCAAACAAACGAAAAAACGCCAATTCCAGTATTAAAAAAAAAAGACAAATTATAAATATTTTCTAGGAATATATTCATTCTCAATTCAAAAGTTCGAGTTTTTTTGTAATGCTCGCCATTTGTACCGAACCCTCGTTTAATTTAAATCTACATTCATCAACAATATCTTTTGGAGCCTTATCAACGAAATTTTTATTAGATAATCTCTTATTTAAATTATCTAATTCAATAGTCACCTTTTTTAAATCCTTGGTTAACCTTTCCTTTAATGCATCTAAATTTACAAAATCATGAAAAGGTAAGTAAACCTCTAAATCACTAATTATCCCAGAAAAAGATTTAGCAAACTCTTTTTTATCAACAGCATTAGTTTTAAAAATAAATACTTCAGAAGATTTAGTTAAGGTTTGAATATCATCAACCAAAATTTTTAAAAAATCAATCAATTCATCATTATCTGAAATTAAGTAAACAGGAACTTTTTCTGATGGCTTGAGGCCTAATTCAGCTCTCAAATTTCTAATCAATCTAATAATTTCAAAGAGTTGCTGAAAGGAATTATCAAGCTTATTATCAACAAATTTATTTTCTTGGGTTGGCCATTTTTGAAGAGATAATAATTCTTTATCTGGTTTTAGTTGCAGTGCATGCCAAAGTTCTTCAGTAATGTGCGGCATAAAAGGATGAATCATCACCAAAATATCATTAAGTACTTTTATTAAAACCTTTTCAGATATTTGTCTATTTTTATTCTGTTTATTATTAAACCTTTGTTTAGCAAATTCTACATACCAATCACAAAAATCATTCCATGAAAATTCATATAGTAGTTTCGCAGATTCTCCTAATTTATATTCTTTCAATAAACCAGCGACCTTTGTATTAACCTGATTCAATTTCGATAAAATCCACTTATCACATAACTCTAAAGAATTTTCATCACTCTCATTAAGCGAATCATTATTGCTAGAAGTTTTATTAATTAATACAAATTTAGTTGCATTCCATAATTTATTCGCAAAATTTCTTGAAGCTTCAACAGTTGAAGATGTATCTTTTTTTCGATCAAAATCAAGTCGGATATCTTGTCCGGCGCCTGCAACTTCTCGAATTAAAGCAAATCGCAAAGCATCAGAACCATATTTATCAATTAATAGTATTGGATCAATACCATTACCTGAACTTTTACTCATTTTTTTATTATTTTCATCTCGAACTAAACCATGAATATAAACATCCTTAAAAGGAATATTATTCGTGAAAGTATTCCCCATCATTGTCATTCTCGCCACCCAGAAGAAAATAATATCGAAACCAGTAACAAGAACACTATTTGGATACCATTTTTTAAAATCCGGATCACTTGTATTTGGCCAGCCAAGGGTTGAAAAAGGCCATAAACCACTTGAGAACCAAGTATCCAAAACATCTTTATCACGAACCAATTTAATATTTAATCCAAATTGTTTATTAGCTTTGATTAAGGCATCATCTTCATTTCTTGCAACGACATATGGGGTATTTTGTTCTACTGAGTCTTGAGAGCCGTCTAAAACGTACCATGCTGGTATTTGGTGCCCCCACCATAATTGCCTACTGATACACCAATCATTAATATTCTCTAACCAATCCTTATAAACTTTCTCCCAGCGTGGGGGAATAAACGATGGTTTTTTATAATCAATTTCATTAAGACATCCTTGAGATATATCATCCATTTTCAAAAACCATTGTGTTGACAATAAAGGTTCAATTGGCACCTTACCTCTATCAGAAAAAGGAACGGTATGTTTATAATCCTCTATCTTTGTCAAAAGGCCTAAGTTATCCAATTCTTTAATAATTTTCTTTCTAGCCTCATATCTATCTAAATTTTGAAATTCACCAGCATTAATATTTAAAGTCCCATCTTTATTCATTACATTGATCTGTTTTAAATTATGCCTCTTTCCTATTGCAAAATCATTTGGGTCGTGCGCTGGAGTAACTTTGACACATCCCGTACCAAAATCTTTATCAACATGTGAATCAGCGATAATTGGTATTTCTCTATTAATCAAAGGGACTATAACTTTGCCACCAATAAATTCTTTATATCTATCATCATCAGGATTAACTGCAACAGCAGTATCACCCAAGAGAGTTTCTGGTCTTGTTGTTGCCACCTCTAAGTACTTATCTAACTGTTCACCATTTTTAGAAATTAAAGGGTATTTAAAATGCCATAAATGACCATTTACTTCTTGCATTTCAACTTCAAGATCACTTACGGCAGATTGAGACTCAGGACACCAATTAACTAAATATTCACCTCTATAAATTAAATTCTTTTTATAAAGAATATTAAAAGCCTCAATAACTGCCTCATTTAATTTTTGATCGAGAGTAAATCTTTCCCTAGTCCAGTCAACTGAATATCCTATCCTCTTTAATTGAGAAACTATTCTGCCACCACTTTGTTCTTTCCAGTTCCATGCTCTTTTAAGAAATTCATCTCTTCCAATATCCTCGCTTGTTTTGCCTTCACTTTTTAATTGTTTTTCGAGAATAGTTTGAACAGCTATTGAAGCATGATCAGTTCCTGGTAAACACAAAACATTCTTCCCTAAAAGTCTTTGAAATCGTACTACAACATCTATCAAAGCTGTATTAAATGCATGTCCCATATGCAAAGATCCAGTTACATTTGGTGGCGGAATAACAATACAAAAAGGCTCGCCATCATCCTCATAGTTAGGACTAAAGGCCTTTAAACTTTCCCATTTTTCTTGCCACTTTTTTTCTACTTCAAAAGGTGAATAATTCTCTAAAGATAATTGATCATTCATCTCTGTCATATGCAAATTTTATTTCAAGAAACTTTTTATTTTATTTTATCTTGATAGCAGCCAATTAATGAAAATAATATTAGTTTGCAAAAAAAGGCACATTAATTCTACAAAAGTTTGAAGCCAGAACCGCAGGAGCAACGTTTGGCATTTTTTGGTGTTGAAATAAGAAATCCACCACCGCCTAAATCACCGTAATAATCTAATTTTAAATCTTTAAGTAAATTAAACTTTTTTACATCCGCATATAAAGTGACTCCTTCTGTTCTTGAGATAGGGGATCCATTACATGTGCCTGGCCTTAATTTAATATGCATCCATCCTTCGGAACAATTTTTATCCTCAACCAAATCAATTGACATTTTCCCAGGAGAACCTCCAAAAGAAGCTTGCCTAGATAGTTCTGAAGCAGCGCTATGACTGATTGAAAGATTGAGGATCTCAGTCACTAGAAAAATAATAAATGGGCGATCCAGGGTTCGAACCAGGGACATCCTGCTTGTAAGGCAGGCGCTCTACCGCTGAGCTAATCGCCCTTATAATAAACTATTCTAATAGACGAAGTTGAAATATTTATAATAAGTATTTAAATATTTCATGATTGAGGCAAAATTAAATTAATAAAAAAATACCCTATGTCCTCAAACGATAGATATAACTTGCAAAAAAATTCCTATTTAGAGACTATAGAGAATTTTAAAATTTTAATATCTAATGTCAAATCATTAAAAGATAAAACTTGGGGATGCCCTTGGCAGAAAATACAGTCTCATAAATCTTTGATCCCATTTTTACATGAAGAAAGTAGTGAATTTATAGACGCGATATATGAAAAAACGGCTGATAACATATGTGAAGAGTTAGGAGATCTTTTATTACAAATAATGCTTCATGCTGAAATCGGTTACGAAAAGAAAGAATTTGAACTAAATGATGTTATAAAAAATCTAAACAAGAAAATTATTAATAGACATCCATATATTTTCAAAAAAAAAGAAAAAGTATCTCTAGAAAAATCGCAACAGATTTGGGAAAATATTAAAAATTCAGAAAAAGAAGCCCCTCATATGGAATCTCCAATTAGTAAAAATTTAAATTTGAAAATCAAAAATTTACCGCCAACGGTTGGAACAGATGAAATCACTAAAGTTGTAAAAGAATATGGTTTTAAATGGGAGAGTACCGATCAGATTTTTAAAAAGTTAGAAGAAGAGATTAATGAATTAAAGGAAGCAATTAAAAGTAATAATGATTCAGACATAAAAAATGAATTTGGGGATATTTATTTTACCCTTCTGAATCTCTCAAACTTTTTAAAAATAAATCCTGAATCAGCTCTTCAAAAAACTAATAAAAAATTTTTAGACAGATTTTCAATCATTGAACATCATGCAGGAGATAATATTAAAAAACAAACTCCTAAAGATTTTCAACGGCTTTGGCAAATAGCCAAGCAGCAACTTATGAGAAAAAATTCTTAAAAAGAAAATGTCCTCTATAAATCAATGGATTGATGAATATCATAAAGGCTCAAGATTCGGCCTAAATGGAGAAATTTTAATTAAACAAAAATCAAAATATCAAGAAATTATTGTTATTGAAAATGAATATTATGGCAGAGCTTTAATGCTGGATGGTTGTTGGATGACATCATTAAAAGACGAGAAATATTATCATGAGTGCCTTGTCCATCCAGCATTAAGTAGCATTAACGAAAAATCTAATGTACTAATTATTGGTGGAGGAGACGGTGGTACTGCAAGAGAATGCGTTAAATACTCTCAAATATCAAAAATTGATCTAGTAGAGATTGATGAGGAAGTAATCAAAATATCTAAAAAATTTTTAAAAGAAATTGGAGGCGAAGCATGGAATGACAAAAGATTAAAGATTCATATTGATGATGGTGTTCAATGGGTAAAAAAAACAAGAGATAATTTTTACGACGTTATATTTATAGATTGTTCAGATCCCTCAGAATTTTCAAATTTATTATTTTCAGATTCGTTTTATAGAGAATGCAAAAGAATTCTTACAAAAAAAGGTATTTTAGCAACGCAAAGTGAATCACCTGAATCCTTCAAAAATATTCATATAAGTATTTTGAAAAGCCTGAAAAAAATATTTAGAGTCTCTGAAACTATGTATTCTTTTGTACCTATATACCCAAGCGGTATTTGGAGTTGGACATTCGCTTCCGAAGACTTCATACATTTATCAAAGCAAAATTGCAATGAAGTACTGAAAATAGAAAAAGGTTGTGAAATTTGGAATTTAAATTTTCAAAATGCAGCATTTAAAATGATGCCAAATAAAATTGTAAAAGAACTCAATTCATAGAATGATAAACAATTTATTTGATAACGAAAATGCGATTTTTATGGGAGCAAAAAGAAGCCCTGATAATTGCTCAATTGGTATATTTGGAGTCAATTATGATGGGACATGTTCGTTTAAACCAGGAGCTAGATTTGGTCCAGAGGCGATAAGACAAGTCAGTTCTTGTTTAGAAACATATTGTCCAAAACTAGATAAAGATTTAGAGGATATTATGTATGTTGATTTTGGGTCAATAATAATTGATAAAAATGACTCACTGTCCGTTATTGAATCGGTCAAATCAGCAACAAATTTTTTAATTAACAAACGCCTTAGTCCTATTATGCTTGGAGGCGAACACTCTATTACCAGAGGTGCTATTGAAGCATTAGTAAAAAAATATCCAGATTTGATCTTAGTTCAACTTGATGCTCATGCAGATTTAAGAGAATCATATATAGGAAATAAACATAGTCATGCTTGTGCCATGCAAAGATGCTTAGATGTGCTACCTGAAAAGAAGATTTTGCAAGTAGGAATAAGAAGTGGAACGAAAGAAGAATTTCAAATGATGGATAACAACAATCAATTAGTTAACTTTTGTCCAGGCGGAAATGCACAAGAGTTAAAGCAAGCTCTACTACCATACTCTAAGTCTCCAATTTATTTAACAATAGATTTAGATTGGTTTGATCCCAGTTTATTAGCAGGGACGGGGACTCCAGAACCGGGAGGATTTTTTTGGAATGATTTTGAAGAAATCCTGAAAACTTTAAAAGACTTTAGAATTGTGGCTTCAGATATTGTGGAATTATCTCCAGAAATTGATAAAAGCGGAGTTAGTAGCATAGTTGCAGCCAAAGTACTTAGAAGCTTAATTTTGTCATTAGAAAATATGCAATAAAAAATTTCTAAACTAAAGTGTAAAAATACTAAATACAAACTAAATGTTTCATGGATTTGCTTAAAAGTCCTCTGTATTCAAAATATGTTCAATCCAATGCAAAATTAGTAGATTTTGGAGGTTGGGAAATGCCCATATCATTTTCAGGATTAATCAAAGAGCATAAATCAGTTAGGTCTTCAGCAGGATTGTTTGATATTTCTCACATGGGTGTAATCTCTATTAAGGGAATCAATCCAAAGGATTATATTCAGCAATTTTTTCCTACTAATTTATACTCCTTTTCTGAAGGACAGGGGCTTTATACAGTAATGCTCAATGATAAAGGTGGAATAATAGATGACTTAATAATTTATGACCTTGGTATACAAGAAAATGACTTATCAGAATTTTTGTTAATAGTTAATGCAAGTAGATATGAAGCAGATTTTCAGTGGATAAAAAATAATCTAAATAAACATGAAATTTCGATAACAAACTTTAAAACAGACAAAGTACTTTTAGCACTACAGGGGAAAAACTCATTCGATTTATTTGAAGAATGGATTGAATCTTCGATCTCACATATCCCTAACTTTGGATGCGAATATAAAATTTTTGAAAATATTTCGCCAAAAGAAAAGATCTTCGTTTCCAAGACAGGATATACAGGGGAAAATGGTCTAGAAATACTTTTATCTAAAAAAGCAGCAATCAATTTATGGGATTTCTCAATTTCCAAAAATGTTGCACCTTGTGGTTTAGGAGCTAGAGATACTCTTAGACTTGAAGCAGGCATGCATCTTTATGGTCAAGACATCAATGAAGAAACTTCTCCATATGAAGCAGGGTTAGGCTGGCTAGTACATTTAGAAAATAATCACGAATTCTTTGGAAGAAGATTTCTTGAAGAGCAGTCAAGATTAGGTATTCAAAGAAAATTAGTAGGTCTCTCTATAGAAGGTAAAGCCATAGGAAGAAAAGGATGCGAAGTACTTAAAGGTGAAAAGAATATTGGAACTATCACTAGCGGCAGTTGGTCTCCAACTAAACAACAAGCCATAGCTTTCGCATACATCAATACTTCACATGCCTTTATAAATAATGAAGTTCAAATATTAATAAGAGGCAAAAAATTCAAAGGAGTTATAACAAAAAGAGCGTTTTATAAAAAGAATTATTAACTAAATTTACCCTTAAAGAATTATTATAAGTTATTGATAAATAAACCATACTTAGATGAGAAACAAAATTTGCGAAGAACTCAATAAAACAGACATTGGTAAATTAGTTAATCTATGCGGATGGGTAGATAGAAGAAGAGATCATGGTGGTGTAATTTTTATTGATTTAAGAGACCATAGTGGATTCTTACAAATAACAATTAACCCCGATGATGGAGCAAATCTATTTAAACAGGCAGAAACTCTAAGAAATGAGACGGTAATAATGGTTAGCGGAATTATTAATGAAAGGCCAAAAGATTCAATAAATAAAAATTTAAGTACTGGAGAATTAGAGCTTAAGGTTAAAGATTTGCAAATTCTCAACCAAATTAAAAAAAACTTACCTTTTCCAGTGTCTATACATGATTATGAAAATACAAAAGAGGAACTCAGATTAAAGTATAGATATCTAGATTTAAGAAGGGGGAAATTACTAGAAAATTTAAAAACAAGACATAAGATTATTAAAGTTGCTAGAGAATTTCTTGATAATTTTGGATTTACAGAAGTAGAGACTCCATTACTTACAAAATCAACTCCAGAAGGCGCTCGCGATTTTCTTGTTCCTGCACGTCTTTCGGATGGAGAATTTTTTGCTCTACCTCAATCCCCACAACTATTTAAACAACTTTTAATGGTTGGAGGCTTGAACAAGTATTATCAAATCGCAAAATGTTTCCGCGATGAAGACTTAAGGGCAGATAGACAGCCTGAGTTTACTCAATTAGATATTGAGATGAGCTTTATTAATGAAGAAGAAATAATTTCTTTTAATGAAAATCTCATAAAAAAAATATGGAAAGAAGTGTTAAATATTAATTTTGATAATGCTTTTCCAAGAATGTCATGGCAAGCAGCAATGGATAATTACGGCACTGATAGACCAGATACTAGATATCAAATGTTATTAAAAGATTTAGGAGAAGTATTAGGTGATATTGGCTTTAATATTTTCACCAAGGCAATTCAGTCTGGAGGTTATATAAAATCCATAACAATCAAAGGAGGAAATTCAAGTATTAGCAACGTAAGAATTAAACCAGGAGGTGATATCTTCAAAGTAGCTCAAGATGCAGGAGCTGGTGGCTTGGCCTTTATAAGGGTTAAAGGAGATGAGCTTGAGACTATTGGGGCAATTAAAAATAATTTAAGTGAAGAGCACGTAGCTGATATTTTAAGAATCACCGAAGCACAGGATGGAGACTTAATCCTCTTGGGAGCTGGAGATAAACAAATTGTCAATCAGTCATTAGATAGAGTGAGACAATACATAGCACAAGACTTAAATCTCATAGATAAAAATAAATGGAATTTCTTATGGGTAACTGATTTTCCAATGTTTGAGAGAAATGAAGAAGAAAATAGATATGAAGCCTTACATCATCCTTTTTGTTCTCCTAAAAACATAAAATCTAAAGATTCTAAAAAATTGCAAAAAGAAATCGAAAATTCTATAGCCAATGCTTATGACTTAGTTCTTAATGGCTTGGAATTAGGAGGGGGCTCTTTACGCATTCATGAAGCTAAATTGCAACGAGAGGTTCTGAAAACAGTAGGACTTACTGAGCAAGAGATTGATGAAAAATTTGGATTTTTAATAGAAGCCTTAGAAATGGGTGCTCCTCCTCATGGTGGAATAGCATTTGGATTAGATCGTATTACTATGCTGATCATAGGTGCAGATTCAATAAGAGAAACTATTGCTTTTCCAAAAAACCAACAAGCAAAATGTCTTCTCACAAATGCACCTTCAAATGTCTCCGAATCACAATTAAAAGAATTAAATATTGAAATAACAATTGATGAATAAGAATATATATGGATGTTCTAAAAGTTTTTTGTTTAAATAAAATATAAGGAGGATGTGCTTAATTAAAAATATTTAATGTCAAAATTTGTTTTTGTAACCGGAGGTGTGGTTTCTAGCATTGGCAAAGGAATTGTCGCTGCAAGCTTAGGGAGATTATTAAAGTCTAGAGGATATAGCGTTTCAATATTAAAACTAGATCCATATCTCAATGTTGATCCAGGCACAATGAGTCCTTTCCAGCATGGAGAAGTTTTTGTAACGGAAGACGGAGCCGAAACCGATCTAGATTTAGGACACTATGAGAGATTCACTGATACTGCAATGAATAGATTAAATAGTGTCACTACTGGATCTATTTATCAAGCAGTTATTAACAAAGAAAGAAGAGGTAGTTATAACGGTGGAACTGTTCAAGTAATACCTCACATAACGGGAGAAATTAGAGAAAGGATTCATAGAGTAGCCGCTAACAGCAATGCAGATATTATTATTACTGAAATTGGTGGAACAGTTGGTGATATTGAATCTTTACCTTTTTTAGAGGCAATAAGAGAATTCAGAAATGATGTCAAAAGAAATGATGTTGCATACATACATGTAACATTACTTCCCTACATCAAAACCTCTGGCGAAATCAAAACTAAGCCAACACAACATTCAGTAAAAGAATTAAGATCAATTGGAATTCAGCCAGATTTACTTGTATGCCGAAGTGATAAATCAATCAATGAAGGTCTTAAAAAGAAACTGAGCGGATTTTGTGGAGTCAATATTAATTCAGTAATAGAAGCATTAGACGCAGATAGTATTTATTCTGTGCCTCTTGCTTTAAAAAAAGAGGGTTTGTGCAAAGAAACTCTGAAGTATCTTGAACTAGAAGACAAAGAATGTGATTTAAAAAATTGGGAAGCACTAATTCACAATCTAAGAAATCCTGGAGATCCAATAAAAGTTGCTCTAGTAGGAAAATATATTGAACTTGGAGATGCATATTTATCTGTAGTTGAAGCTTTAAGACATGCATGCATTGAAAGCAAGGCTTTATTAGATTTACATTGGGTAAGCGCTGAAATGATAGAAAAAGATTCAGCAGAAACTTACTTAAATGAAGTTGATGCAATTGTCGTACCTGGAGGATTTGGAAATAGAGGAGTTAATGGCAAAATTTCAGCTATAAAATTCGCAAGGGAAAAGAAAATTCCATTTTTAGGCCTGTGCCTTGGTATGCAATGTGCAGTTATAGAATGGGCTAGGAATGTAGCTAATCTTCCAGATGCATCTAGTTCAGAACTAGACCCAGATACTCCCAATCCAGTGATACATTTATTACCAGAACAGGAAGATGTGGTTGATTTAGGTGGGACAATGAGACTTGGAGTTTATCCATGTAGATTGACAAACAATACAACTGGGAAAAACTTATATGATGAAGATGTTATTTATGAGAGACATCGCCATAGATATGAATTTAATAATTACTACAAACAAAGTTTTTTAAATTCCGGATACAAAATTAGTGGTACATCACCAGATGGCAGATTAGTTGAGTTGATTGAGTTAGAAAATCATCCTTACTTCTTAGCATGTCAATATCATCCTGAGTTTTTATCAAGACCTGGCAAACCTCATCCTTTATTTCAAGGTTTAATTAAAGCCTCTCAAGAAAAGTTAACTCAATCAAATTAATATTCTTTATTTTTTTGAATGAAAAAATGACAAAATTTTTACCCTTAGTCGAACAATTTCATTCATTACAAGGTGAAGGTTATCACGCTGGAAAAAGTGCTTTTTTTGTGAGATTGGCTGGTTGTAAAGTTGGATGTTCGTGGTGCGATACCAAGAATTCATGGGATGAGAAGAAATACCCCTCTATATCAATTGAAAAAATAATAGATCGCATAAAAATTGCTAGAGAGAAAGGAGCATCTTTTTGCGTTATTACAGGTGGAGAACCTTTACAACATAACTTGGATGATTTTTGCAAAGCCATAAAAGAAATGACGTTGGGAGCAGAACAACACTCAATGAAGATTCATATTGAGACAAGTGGAGTTAATTCGATATCAGGAAGTTATGACTGGATTACTTTATCTCCTAAAAGACACTCACCTCCAAAAAATTATTTTTTAAAAAACTGTAATGAAATCAAAATAATCATAAATGAAATAAAAGATATTGAATTTGCTATTCAAATAAAAAAAGAAACTTTAAAACAATATCAACTCTCAAAAAGCGACAATGACTTAAAAAAAGAAGATAAAATTTTTTATTTACAACCAGCATGGAACAATGCGAATGGTTTTTCTTTAGCTATTGATTTCGTAAAAAATCATCCAGATTGGAAACTAAGCCTTCAAACTCACAAATACTTAAAAATTAAATGAAATTATATGATTATTAAAAACAAATCGATAGTAGTTTTATTATCTGGAGGTTTAGATTCCTCTACAGTAACTGGTATCGCAAAAAAATCCGAAGCTAAAATTTTTGGCCTTTCATTTGACTACGGTCAACGTCATAAAAAAGAATTAAATTCTGCATCAATAATTGCAAAACACTTTGATATCGAAGAATTTAAAATCATTAAGCTTGACTTATCTTTATGGGGGGGCTCTTCATTAACTGATACTCAAAAAAATATTCCAATAGAAGGAGTACAAACTAATAAAATTCCTAATACTTATGTTCCTGGGAGAAATACTATATTTATTTCCGTAGCACTAAGTTACGCCGAAGCAATACATGCTGATTTTATAGGATTAGGAGTTAATGCACTGGATTATTCTGGTTATCCAGATTGCAGACCTGACTACATTAAAAAATTTCAAGAATTAGCAGATTTAGCCAATAAAAGAGGAAGAGAAAATAACCCAATAAAACTTTGGACACCACTATTAGATCTAAATAAAGAGGAAATTTTTAAATTAGCTTTTGATAATCATGTCCCTTTAGATAAAACATGGAGTTGTTATTCAGGAAATTCAAAACCATGCGGTAAGTGTGATAGCTGCAGAATTAGAAATACCGCTTATGAAAAATGGCTCAATAACAATAATAAAAAATGAAAATAAAAAAAATAATTCTAGAAAAGTGGATAGATCCAGCACTAATTACGCATCATCTAACAAAAAAATTCGGAGATAAAGGATTAGCTTGGCTAGACAGTGATGGTAAAGAAAATGGGGAATGGTCAATAATAGGAATAAAACCTAACAAAACAATTCAATCAAGAGATATCTATAACTTAGACAAAACTAATAATCCCTTTAACAATTTAAAAAATATTGAAAAAGGATTTTGGATCGGATGGTTAAGTTATGAAGCTGGAGTTTACATAGAACCAAAAAACCCATGGCGACAATCTGATATGGCAACTTTATGGATTGCATCATATGATCCAATAATTAAATGTAATCTAATAAAAAAAGAAATAATTATCGAAGGCACAAACTCATCTGAACTGATGAATTATAAAAATATAATCAACAATATAAAAACTATTGAAGAAGAAAATATTTTAAAAACAAATTTGAATTTTGATTTTTCAAAAATCAAGTTGGACGAAATGGCTGAAAAATTTCAGAAAAAAATTTTAAAATTGAAAAAACTAATTTCCCTAGGGGATTTATTTCAAGCAAACCTAACAACTAAATGCGAAATTGAATCTTCCAAAAACTATAATCCTCTAGATATTTATTTAAAAATAAGAAGGAAATTAAGAGCTCCCTTTGGAGGAATAATAATAAATAATAATGATAATTATAAAGAGGCGGTATTATCTACCTCGCCAGAAAGATTTATAAAAATAGATAATAAAAATTTTGTAGAATCAAGACCTATCAAAGGAACTAGATCCAGAGATAAGGATTTAAATCAAGACGCACTGAATGCTATCGATTTAATAACGAACGAAAAAGATAGGGCCGAAAATATTATGATTGTTGACCTAATAAGAAATGATTTAAGTAAAGTTTGCGAAACAGGAAGTATTATGGTGCCAGAAATCTTAAAACTTGAAAGTTTCTTAAAAGTTCATCATCTAACTTCAGTAATCAAAGGCAAATTAAAAAAAGACAAGAACTGGATTGATTTACTAAAAGCCTGTTGGCCTGGGGGCTCTATAACTGGAGCACCTAAATTAAGATCATGCCAGAGACTTTTTGAATTAGAAGAATGTGAACGCGGACCATACTGCGGCTCATTTTTGAAGCTTGACTGGAATGGAGAGTTTGACAGCAATATACTAATAAGATCATTTTTAATTAAAGACAAAAAAATCAATATATATGCTGGTTGCGGAATAGTTATTGACTCTAATCCTGAAGAGGAAACCAATGAACTAAAGTGGAAACTTTTACCATTAATTGATTCACTAAAATGATTGAAACATTAGGCTGGCACAAGGATCAATGGTTAGATATTGATAGAATATTTATTGCTGCTAATAATAGAGGATTAAAATTTGCTGATGGTATATTTGAAACCATATTAATAAAGCAAAACAAACCTATTCTTTTTGATGAACATCTGAAAAGGTTAGAAAAAAGTAGCACAATTTTAAATATTAATCTCAAAATAAATAAATTAACTTTGAGACAACTTATTCATGATGGAATTAGAAAGTTATCGCTTAAGAATGATCAATTTGCTTCAGTAAGAATAAACTATAGTCGAGGAACTAATGAAGGTCGCACGCTAACAATTGATAGCACTTCAGAGACAAAAAATTTAGACAATTTATGGCTTGAGTTCTATAGAATCAAACCAAATTTTAATCCGATAAGCGTTTTTATTAGTCAAACAGAAAAAATAAATGAATTCAGTCTGATAAGTAAATGCAAAACATTTTCATATAATCAAGCAATACAAGTTTTGACAGAAGCGAATGAAAAATCATTTGATGATTCTATTCTCTTGAATACTTCAGGCGAGCTTTGTTGTGGAAGCACATTCAATCTCCTAATTAAAAGAAATAAGCAATGGATAACACCTAGAAAAGAGAGCGGTTGTTTAGAGGGGATTATGGTTGCTAAGGCTTTAAAATTGAAAATTGTAAAAGAAGAATTAATTTCCCCAGAATTTCAAAATGATGACATAATAGTTGCAATTAACAGCTTATCTTGCAGACAAATTAATCAAGTTAATGATTTAAAGCTTAGAACTAAATTCGATCCAATTTACTTTTGGGATTTATTATATAGTTGAACGTTATTAATGTCCGATAAATAGACTTCAGATGCTTTAGTTATATTGTTTTTAACCTTAAATTCAACGATTTTTCCAATAATAATAATTGATGGAGATAAAAATTCTTTATGTTTTATTGCATAAGCAAGATGCTCTAATTTCTCTATAAAACATTTTTGATTTTTCAAAGTAGCTTCTTGAATTACGGCGCATTTAGTATTCTTATGTAAACCACCTAAAATTAATTCTTCAACAATAAATTCAATATTTTTTATACCCATAAATATTACTAAGCTATCTGTAGATTTAGCTAAATCTCTCCAATTAACGCTCTTTTTGTCTTTAGCTACATTTTCATGCCCAGTCACAAAAGTTACAGAACTCGCAGCATCTCTATGAGTAAGTGGAATACCAAAATATGTAGGTGCCGCTATACCAGAAGTTATACCAGGGACTATTTCAACTGATACTCCATTTTTTTCTAAAAAAGATACTTCTTCACCTCCCCTTGAAAAAACAAACGGATCTCCCCC
This sequence comes from uncultured Prochlorococcus sp., assembly GCA_902574425.1. Lineage (GTDB taxonomy): Bacteria > Cyanobacteriota > Cyanobacteriia > PCC-6307 > Cyanobiaceae > Prochlorococcus_A. The sequence goes on from CACGNA010000009.1 coordinate 46,835, forward strand.
TTTAAGCCTCACGACTTTTTTACCTTCTTTTGCCAATTTCAAAATAAGATCATTAGTTTCAACCTGAGGTACAGAACACTTCCCGGCTCTTTTACCGACATGATAAATTTCTGTATTTTTTCTTGTTTCTTTTGTTATTTCATCTGGGATTAATGCATCATGGACCAATGCATCACAATTTTTTATTAAACGCAAAGCTTTTAGAGTTAAAAGTTCAGGATCACCAGGACCTGCTCCAACTAAATAAACAATACCGGGCACATTAATCTCCATTAACAAGTATGGTAATAGAAGTTAATTGGAATGAAGGTAAATATTGTGAAAGAAAATTTATTGAAACCAAATAAAAAATTTACTCTGCTTAGTGCGTTTATAACTCTTTTAAATGATCGATTAAGTGAAAGTATCCTTCTACCTATTTTACCCTCTTTTGTTTTACTTTTTGACTCTAAAGCCAGTACATATGGATTATTATCATGTACTTACCAATTAGCCCAATTTACAGCTTCTCCTTTTATAGGAGTTATGAGTGATAGATACGGCAGAAGACCTGTCACCCTTTTTTGTATTACTGGCTCAATAATAGGAATTTCAATATTATCCTTTACTGTTCTTTTTAATTGGTCAAATTCTATAGCTGCTATCCCTTTATTTTTATTATTTTTAGCAAGACTGATTGACGGTTTGAGTGGTGGCACAGCAGCCACAGCAACAACAATTCTTGCAGATATTTCAAGCCCTGAAAAAAGAGCAAAAACATTTGGACTTATTGGTGTAGCTTTTGGTTTAAGTTTTTTCTTGGGAAATATTTTCGTTGTAATTTTTGCAAAAAGTACAAATAATAACTTTATTATCCCAGTTTTGATAGCCTCAATCATTCCAATAATAAATTTTCTCATTGTATTTTTTTACTTACCAGAAACTAAACCTAATAAAGCCTCAAATAAATCAAATACTATTTTAAAAAATCCTTTAAAAGCGCTATTTACAGTTTTCAAAGAAGAAAAGATTAAAAAATTATCATTAGCTTTTTTTATTTACTTTATTGCTTTTACTGGATTGACCAATATCCTAATATTTTTCCTTCAAGAATCTTTAAACTGGACAACCAAAGCATCAAGTGGAACTCTTGTGGTAGTGGGAATTATTGCAATTATTGTTCAGGGAGGACTTATAGGACCTCTCGTAAAGCAATTCGGAGAAATGAAATTAACACTTATAGGATCAGGCTTCATTCTTTTAGCATGTTCACTTTTAATAACTGCTCCAAAAGAAAATGCGACGATTAATATTTATTCAGCTGTTTCATTTTTAGCGGTTGGGGCGGGTTTAATTACGCCTACCTTAAGAGCACTAATATCAAAAAAATTAGACGAGGATAAACAAGGTTCGATTCTAAGTAACCTTCAGGGTCTTCAGAGTCTTGGAGGGGTTTTAGGGATTGCAATGGCTGGGAGGGTTTATGATAGTTTTGGTCCTAAATCGCCATTTATAGCTGGTTCCATTATCTTAATTTTCATGATATACCTAATTGCAGAGGGTAAAAATAAAAATTCTTTTAACGATAGAAAATCAAAAGTATTTTAATGAAAAGCCAGGCTGATGTTTTTATTAATAGAGAATTAAGTTGGATTGAATTCAATAAAAGAGTTCTCCTAACTGGTATGGAAAAAG
>CACGNA010000010.1 GCA_902574425.1 uncultured Prochlorococcus sp.
CAAATGTAAAAGAAGAATACGAAAAAGTTTTGATTCATGAAGAGGAAAAAGTAAGAGAAGCTGGGGGTTTACATGTCATCGGCACGGAGAGACACGAATCAAGAAGAGTGGATAATCAACTTAGAGGTAGATCAGGAAGACAAGGTGATCTTGGAAGCACAAGATTCTTTTTATCTTTAGAAGATAATTTATTAAGGATTTTTGGAGGTGAAAGGGTAGCAAATCTAATGAATGCATTTAGGGTTGATGAAGATATGCCTATCGAGTCAGGAATGCTGACTAGGTCCTTGGAAAGTGCTCAAAAGAAAGTAGAAACCTATTATTACGATATTAGAAAACAAGTTTTCGAATATGACGAGGTAATGAATAATCAAAGAAAAGCAGTTTACAGTGAAAGACTAAGGGTCTTGCAAGGAAATGATTTAAAGAGGCAAGTAATAGGATACGGAGAAAGAACAATGAGTGAAATTGTAGAGGCCTATATTAATCCTGATCTTCCTCCTGAAGAATGGAATATTGTTCAATTAATTTCTAAGGTCAAAGAATTTATCTATTTATTAGATGATCTAAAAGCTGATGATATCAATTTACTCTCAATAGAAGAATTAAAAAACTATCTTCAAGAGCAGTTGCGAATAGCTTATGATTTAAAGGAATCACAAATAGAAAAGATTCGTTCAGGATTAATGAGAGATGCTGAAAGATTTTTTATTTTGCAGCAAATTGATAATTTATGGCGAGAACATCTTCAATCTATGGATTCATTAAGGGAATCAGTTGGATTGAGAGGCTATGGGCAAAAAGATCCATTAATAGAATATAAAAACGAAGGATATGATATGTTTCTGGAAATGATGACTAATATGAGACGAAATGTTATTTATTCAATGTTTATGTTTCAACCTAAAACTGATACGGATGATAAAAATTAAATATAGATTTATTCATCGCCAAGAAATTCTATAATTTCTTTATCTTTCAGATTCTGAGCACTACCTAGTTTAGAAATATCAATAGATTCTGAGTTTGCTAGACATTGTAGAGTTTTTTGTAATATCAGAATTTCATTTTCAAGTAAGTCAATTCTATCCATTAAATTTTTTATCACATTAGCTTCTGCATCGGGCAAGGCAGAGTGAGCCAATGGATTCACTTTGACACCACTTTGATGCACTACTCTGCCAGGAACTCCAACCACAGTACTGTTCCCCTCTACATTACGAACAACTACTGAACCCGCGCCAATACGTGTATTAGACCCTACTGTTATGGATCCTAGTACTTTTGCACCTGCCCCAACTACAACGTTTTCCATTAATGTTGGGTGTCTTTTGCCATGACTTTTACCAGTACCTCCTAATGTAACGCCTTGATAAAGTAGACAATTATTTCCTATCTCAGCTGTTTCACCAATTACAACTCCCATTCCATGGTCTATGAAAACCCGTTTACCAATTTTAGCCCCGGGATGGATTTCAATGCCTGTCACTAGCCTATTAAGATGACTTAATAGGCGAGGAATTAAAGGAATTTTTAATTGCCATAATTTATGAGTAAACCTATGAATCACTATTGATTGGAAGCCTGGGTAGCAAAGAAAAATCTCTAATATACCCCTGGCAGCAGGATCTCGTTCTTTGATAATTTCTATATCTGATTTAAAAGTTCTCAGGATCATGGTCTAATTAAAAACTCCAATTTCTTTTTTTAATTGACTTATTGTTTCTATACTCAAATAGTTTTTAGCGCATATTATCTGAGGTAATCTCATAAGCTGAGATCGATTTTTTAATAATGTGTTTTCCACAACTGACAAACTTGGTCCATCACACACTATATGGTTTGCAGCCTTTAAAAGCGATAATAATCTACTGTTGTTGTCTGAGATCGCCGTCATAAGCATTAATTCACTACCTCGCATGCTGTGTATGATAACCTCAGCTGCCCTTAATAAACCAGGACTAATGCTAACAATACCGACACAACTTCCGGTATTTAATTCTTTGAGAATTTTCAATTCCTTTTGAAAGTCGCTTAAGTCAACTGCAATAGCTCGAACTCCATATTGTCTCGCAACTTTTTCTAGAGGTTGTAAAAAATATCTGCTTGTGACTATAGTCCCATTATTCGAACTACTCAGAACTTTTTCTAATTCTTCCATAGGAATAACTTCTACTGGCACATTAACTTTTGGAGAGAGCTCTTCTGCTATCAGCATAGAAGCACCTATATCCTCCCTCGGAGTACTGACTATAATTCTCGCTCCGCATTTAATACGCCAATCAATTTCATTAGTTAATATTTCTCTTGTTTCTTGTAAGGTGCAGCCAAGATTTATGAAGTTATCAATAGCCTTTTTTGCTTCTTGGTCTGGTGGTTGACATATTTTGTCTTTTGAGTAAATTGATTTTTTTAGTTCTCTTTTTGTAAGATTATCTCTTACATAGATACCTGATCCAGCTATCGCTTCAACAACCCCATCCACTTCAAGTTGTCTGTAAACTTTGCTAATAGTATTCCGATGAAGTCCAGTCTGCATTGCAAGTTGCCTAGTGCTTGGAAGTCTGTGTCCAGGTGGAAAATGTCTTGCTGCTATTGCAAAGCAAATTTGATTATATAGTTGTGTTGAGGCAGGGATATCACTTTCTTGTTGAATATGGAATTTCACTTTAAAACAGTCCTGACTAATTAATTTTTATTTATAGTGACACTTTAACATTTGGCATAGTTTTGGATAAGAATTTCTCAGTCTTCATCTTTTTTAATAAGTGGTGTTTTCCTAGGGCTTAAAAACATAATCATGTTTCTCCCTTCTCGTTTTGGCTTTTGTTGTACTTCTGATTGCTCCTCTAAATCGTTAGCCATTTTCAAAAGGAGTGTTTCAGCTAAATTTGAGTGTTGAATTTCTCTACCCCTAAAAATTACAGTGCATTTTACTTTATCTCCCGATTTTAAAAATTTAGTAGCTTGACCTATTCGTACGTCATAATCATGTTTGTCAATTTTGTACCTCATTTTTACTTCTTTAACTTCTGTTTGATGAGATTTCTTTTTTGCTTCTTTTGCTTTCTTTTCTTGTTCAAATTTATATTTTCCATAGTCCATGATTCTACAAACAGGAGGATTAGCTTTTTCGCTGACCAAAACCAAATCAAGTTCTCTTTGAGAGGCTATTTCTAATGCTTTCAATCTATCTATGACACCTAATTGTTTTCCATCTGAATCAACAACTCTTAATTGAGGGTATTTTATTCTTTCATTAATATTTGGGAGCTCTCTAATAGGAGCGCGGCGGTCAAAGCGTGGGCGTGGTGGCATTCAGTTTAGTAAATAAAAATTGATTTGATGATGAACAAAATCTATTATTTTTAAATTTAGCCTAAAAAAGACTCTATTTTGATTATTGCATCTTTTAGAAGGTTTTTGTTATTAAGCCAAGTTGGATTATTTTTATTACGAAACCATGTTTTTTGTCTTTTAGCAAATTGGATCGTTTTTGTAGTAGTTATTTCTATCGCTTTATCAATCGTTAACTGGTTATTTAAGACATCCATGGCTTGACGGTATCCAATGGTTTTTAATATTTGCAAATCAGATCCATATTGTGAAATAAGGTGTTTCGTCTCTTCCAAAATGCCAGATAAATACATATTTTTTGTTCTTTGCAAAATTCTTTCTTTTAAGTTATCTCTATCTAATCCGAGTTCGAGTATTCTCCATTCAGGAGGTTTCTGAACTTTTTGAGTTGACAAAGGTTTTCCTGTTACGTAAAAGACTTCTAAAGCTCTTATTGTTCTAATGTGATCAGCAAAATTGATTTTTTTTGTTGAGATTGGATCACAATTTTTTAAAAGTTCCCAACGTTCTTTATGTTCAAGTTTTTCTAATTGTTCTCTCAAATTATTTTGCGGAGGGACATCTGGGACAAAAAAACCTTTTGTTATTGAGTTCATATATAAACCACTCCCTCCAACAAGAAAAGGTAAATAATTTCTTTTAATTTCTTTTTTTATTGATTTTTGAGCAATTTCTTGAAATTGTTTTACATTAATTGGATTAATAGGCTCTTCAATATCTATTAAAAAATGCTTTATTTTTTTTTGTTGATTCTCAGATGGTTTGGCTGTTCCAATATCCATAGACTTATAAATTTGTCTTGAATCTATATTATGTATTCGAGTTTTGAAATATTCTGCAATTTCAATAGCTAATTCTGTTTTGCCACTAGCTGTGGGTCCAAGTAAAACTATTACATAAGGTGGATAAGAAAACATTTAAATTTCTGAAGAAAAATCTATTAGCTATATAATTAAAGTGATTAAATTTTTCATAGACTTCGAGCCTTTCTCTTATTGTGGTGGTAAGTTTAATCAAAGACCTTTTAAACATAACATTTTAAAAGTTTAATGTTTTTTTTATATTAAATGAGTGAGGACAAAAGATCTAATAAAATCTCAAATGACTATGGTGCGGAACAGATTCAGGTTTTAGAAGGCTTAGAGCCTGTTCGTAAACGCCCAGGGATGTATATAGGTACGACAGGCCCTAGAGGTTTGCATCATCTAGTATATGAGGTCGTTGATAACTCAGTTGATGAAGCACTCGCAGGACATTGTGATCATATTGAAATTGTTCTTCGCGCAGATGGATCAGCTTTAATTTCTGATAATGGACGAGGTATTCCAACAGATATTCATCCAAGGACTGGGAAAAGTGCTTTAGAAACTGTACTTACTGTTCTTCACGCAGGAGGGAAATTTGGAAGTGGCGGCTATAAAGTTTCAGGTGGGTTGCATGGAGTAGGAATATCTGTGGTGAATGCTTTAAGCGAATGGGTTAATGTTACTGTTTATAGGGATAGCAGTGAATTTAATCAAAGATTCGAAAAAGGTATATCAAAGGGTGAATTACAAACTAAAAAGCAGTCTGTGAAACCTTTTAAAAAAGGTACCACTATATGTTTTAAGCCCGACAAAACGATTTTTTCTGGAGGTATCGAATTTGAATATGCTCTTCTTTCATCTAGATTAAGGGAACTTGCTTATCTTAATGGTGGTGTAAAAATTGTTTTTAGAGATGAAAGAAATCAATTATCAGATGGTTCTTTTAGAGAAGAAATTTACTTATATGAGGGAGGTATCAAAGAATATGTTCAATACATGAATGCAGAAAAGGATTCAATTCATCCTGAGATAATTTATGTTGACTCCCAGAAAGAAAACGTTTATGTAGAGGCAGCTTTGCAATGGTGTTCAGATGTGTATTCAGATAATATTTTAGGATTTGCTAATAATATTAGAACTATCGATGGAGGCACTCATATTGAAGGATTAAAAACAGTATTGACAAGAACTTTCAATAATCTTGCTAAAAAGAGAGGCAAAAGAAAAGATATTGAAAAAAATTTAGCTGGCGAAAATATTAGAGAGGGCTTGACGGTAGTTTTATCGGTGAAAGTCCCAGATCCCGAATTTGAAGGACAAACAAAAACAAAATTAGGTAATACTGAAGTAAGAGGAATTGTGGATTCTCTGATTGGGGAGGCACTGACAAAATACATGGAATTTAATCCTGGAATTTTGGACTTGATTCTTGAAAAAGCAATTCAATCATTTAATGCGGCAGAAGCTGCAAGAAGGGCTAGAGAATTAGTTAGAAGAAAAAGTGTGCTTGAAAGTTCGACTCTGCCAGGTAAATTAGCAGATTGTAGTTCTAGAGATCCTTCTGAAACTGAAATTTATATCGTTGAGGGGGATTCTGCTGGAGGTTCCGCTAAACAAGGAAGAGATAGAAAGTTTCAGGCTATTTTACCTCTCAGGGGTAAAATTCTTAACATCGAAAAAACTGACGATAGTAAAATATATAAAAATACAGAAATTCAGTCATTAATAACAGCTCTAGGATTAGGAATAAAAGGAGAGGAGTTTGACGTGAGCTCTTTGAGATATCACAGGGTTGTAATTATGACGGATGCTGATGTTGACGGTGCACATATAAGAACTTTATTATTGACATTTTTTTATAGATATCAAAGAGAACTGGTCGAGAAAGGTTATATATATATTGCATGTCCTCCTCTTTATAAAGTTGAAAGAGGTAAGAATCATAAATACTGTTATAACGAGAATCAATTAAAAGATACAATTACAGGTTTTGGAGAAAATGCAAATTACAATATCCAAAGATTTAAGGGATTAGGTGAGATGATGCCAAAACAATTGTGGGATACAACTATGAATCCTCAAACTAGGATGATGAAAAAGGTTGAGATTGAAGATGCACTTGAAGCCGACAGAATATTCAATATACTAATGGGAGATAAAGTTGCACCAAGAAGAGAATTTATTGAAACTCATAGTGGCAACTTAGATATGGCAACTTTAGATATATGATTAAAACTTTTCTCAAGAATTTTTGCTTAATTACTTTTGCATTAATTGCTCCAATTACATTACCTGCTGGTGGAATCCAAAAAAGTTTAAATCAAAATAAGTTTCCTAGTAATACCAAGGAAATTATATTGAGTTCCAATACTTATCTTTATTCTTTTCCTGAAATTCATGCTAAAGAATTATTAGTTCTTGAAGTAGGTACAACTTTATCAGTTTTACGTAATTGGCAAGTCAGCGAAAGTGAAATTTGGATAAGGGTTGAATTAGCTTCTAATAAATTTTTAGACTATCCAAATAAAATTACAAAAGGCTGGATAAGAATGTAAATTTTGGATTTTAGTTCAATAGGTATTATTTTACTTGGTAGTACTTTTGGATTAATACTGAGAATATCCATACAAAATAATTTCAAAAAAAGAATAGGTTTTGGTATTCAAAATACTTCAATAGTGAATTTTATAGCTTCATTTTTTTTAGGAATTTTAGTAGCAGTAAATTTTATTAATAACGATATATTATTTTTATTTTATACCGGTTTTTTAGGATGTTTTAGTACATTTTCCTCTTTTATATATCAACTATTTATTCTTTTGAAGAAGAGGAAATTCCTCATATTGTTTTTTCATTATATTGAAGTAATATTTTTTTCTTTCTTTTTCTTTTATTTAGGATACTTTATTATTCAATTTTTTTAAAATGAAAATAAAAAGTTTTGTTTATATTCTTTTAGCTTGTTATGTAGGTACTTTTTTAAGATTATCTATAGATAATAACTTTATTATTTCAATACTTGGATCTTTTTTTGTTGGTTTTATTATCAGTAAAAAATTAAGTTATTCAAGTGAAAAAATTTTATTAAGTGGTTTTTTTTCTTGCTTTACATCCTTTAGCGGATTTATATATTTTTTGTACAAAATTTTGAATGAAGGAGATTGGATGAAATTTATAATGTTTCTTAATTTAATCATTATCGTAAATTTATTCACAATGTATTTTGGGTTCTGGATAAGTAGAAAAATTACTTAAATTTCATATAATGATGTTGTTACTTTGAAAAGGGATTATATCAATGAATGAAAATAATCTTGAAACGGTTACAGCCTTATCTTCTGATTTAAGTACTCGAGAAAATATTACGATTCAACTTGAAGAATTGCTTGTAGCAGGAAATTATGATGAGGCAAAATTACTTTTAGAACCTTCCCAACCTGTTGATATTGCAGATGCTATTGGAAGCCTTCCATTAATATTGCAGGCATTAGCATTTCGATTGTTAAAGAAAAATGAGGCAATTGAGGTTTATGAATATTTAGATCCAATAGTTCAGCAAACTTTATTAGAAAGGCTTCGTTCAGGAGAAGTTTTAGAAATCGTTGAGAAAATGTCGCCTGATGATAGGGTTCAACTTTTTGACGAATTACCTGCAAAAGTTGTACGAAAATTTTTGTCTGCTCTTAGTCCAGGTGAAAGGAAAGTCACAGCTGAATTACTTGGATATGAGCCTGAAACTGCTGGAAGATTAATGACAACTGAATTTATAGACCTTAAAGAGATGCAAACAGCAGCTGAGGCTCTTTCTTTAGTTAGAAAAAGGGCTCCATTTACAGAAACAATTTATAGTTTATATGTTACGGACAAGGAAAGACACTTGACGGGGATACTTTCTTTAAGAGACCTTGTAACTGCTGATCCTTCTAAGCCAATTGGGGATGTTATGACAAGAGATGTGGTGAATATTTCTACGAATACGAATCAAGAAGAGGTCGCAAGAGCAATACAAAGATATGATTTTCTAGCACTCCCAGTTGTTGATAAAGAAAAAAGACTTGTTGGGATAGTAACTGTCGATGATTTAATTGACGTCATAGAGCAAGAAGCAACAAGAGATATTTATGCGGCAGGCGCAGTTCAACCTGGAGATGAAGATGATTATTTTCAAAGTAGTTTGTTTACGATAGCTCGACGAAGAATTTTGTGGTTGTTAATTTTGGTTTTGGCAAATGGTTTGACGACAAAAGTTATAGCGATGAATGATCAAATCTTAAAAGAAATAGTTTTACTAGCTGCATTCATTCCGCTGCTCATAGGTACTGGGGGAAATGTTGGCGCTCAAAGTTCAACGGTTATCATTAGAGGTTTAAGTACTCAAAAGTTGAAGTCTCTTGGTGCCATTAAAGCAGTAGTTAAGGAGGCAATCACAGGCGCTCTTTTAGGTGTTTTGATGATGCTAGTAGTTTTTCCCTTCGCTTGGTGGCAAGGGGAGGGTCCTTTAATAGCCTCTGCGGTAGGAATAAGTTTAATATCCATAACGACTTTAGCTGCGACTACAGGGGCTATTCTCCCTTTGATGTTTGACAGAATGAGATTAGATCCAGCCTTAATGTCCTCTCCTTTCATAACTACTGTCACTGATATTGCAGGTGTATTTATTTATCTAAGTACTGCAAAATGGTTATTAAGCTCTTCATTAATCTAAATTCAGTAGGTATTTATTCTCATTTTTGTAAAAATGTGGATTTATTTGTTTAACTTTACATTTCTTAATGGTATTGTTTACAAAACAACATTCAACTTTCATGTCTACTGAAACATTAAGTGAGAATAAATTAGTCACAATATCAAGTGTAAAAACTACTAACGATGTCGACCTTGTTAGATCTTATTTGAGGGATATAGGTAGAGTCCCGCTATTATCTCACGAGCAAGAAATTACTCTTGGTAGGCAGGTCCAAGAATATATGCAAGTGGAAAGAGCAGAATTGGAAATTATTGAATTAACAGGAGAAAAGCCAAGTATTGAGGAATTATCTAACAAATTAAACTTATCTACTTCCATAATAAAAAAAAGATTGAGAGCTGGACAGAGGGCCAAAGAAAGAATGGTTGCAGCTAATTTAAGGTTGGTAGTAAGTGTTGCAAAAAAATATACTAAAAGAAATATGGAATTATTAGATTTAATACAGGAGGGAACAATAGGTTTGGTAAGAGGAGTAGAAAAATTTGATCCAGCTAGAGGCTACAAGTTTTCAACATATGCATACTGGTGGATTAGACAAGGTATTACTAGAGCAATTGCTGAAAAAAGTAGGGCAATAAGGCTACCAATTCACATAACTGAAATGTTGAATAAGCTTAAAAAAGGTCAAAGAGAGTTAAGTCAAGAAATGTCTAGAACTCCAACAGTAAGTGAACTTGCGAAATACGTAGAGCTTCCTGAAGAAGATGTTAAAGATTTGATGTGCAAAGCTGGGCAGCCAGTTAGTCTTGAAACAAAAGTTGGTGATGGTGAAGATACTGTATTACTGGATTTATTAGCAGGCGGTGAGGATTTGCCAGACGAACAAATAGAGATGGATTGTATGAGAGGCGATCTTCATTCTCTTTTGCATCAATTACCAGATTTGCAATGTAGAGTTTTAAGAATGAGATACGGGATGGATGGTGATGAGCCAATGTCTCTTACAGGAATAGGGAGGGTACTAGGGATCAGTAGAGATCGAGTAAGAAATTTAGAACGAGATGGATTAAGAGGTTTGAGAAGACTTAGTGAAAATGTAGAAGCTTATTTTGTTTCCTGAAGAAATTCACATATGAACTTATTTGTTTCTTCAGGTGCTTCATCATGAGGACAATGGCCAGCACCTTGAATAATATCTAATCTTTTAATATTACTGAACTTTTTCTTCCACTCTTTTGCTTCATTTAATGATTCCCAAGGATCTTTTTCTCCCCAAATTAATTGGATTGGAGTATTAACCTTACGGAAAAGGTCTGTAGCAAGATAGTCGTCAAATAAGTTAATAAAACCACGAAATGCTTCTTTAGAGTTTGTCCTTTGAGAGGGTTGATATAGTATTTCAATTAATTCCTCATCGATATTTTTTCCTGAGGGGTAAGCTTGTTCAAGTATTTTCTTTATCACTTTTGGATTAGCAGCTCTTGTAAACAATGTATTACTAATTACTCTTTGTCTGACTATCGTTTTAAGGACGGGTCTAAGTAGATTCATTAAGATGTCACTTTTTTTTAAACGTTTATCATCCATAGTTCTTTGTGCACAATCAATCAAAATGACACCTTTGCAATTATCTTTGAGGATCTCAGCAGCTTTTAATGCAATAACACCACCAATTGAATTCCCTACCAAGTAAACAGGAGATTTTATTACCTCTTCACAAAATGTAGATATTTGATTACCCCATAAGTTAAATGAATATTTAATTGAGTTTTCTTTATCAGGTTCGTAATTTAATAAAGCACTAGGCTGACTGCTTTTCCCAAATCCTAATAAGTCAATTGCGTAGCAGTTAGAAAATTTACCGAGAAAATCTTGATTATGTCTCCAATGGTTTTTTGATGCCCCAAATCCATGAACTAATAAAATTTTAATATTTTTTTCAGAAGTAGATTCTTTTGATAAAGACCAAGAAATTTCCCAATTTTTCCACTTCCAAGTTTCAGATTTATTTAAGGACACTATGAATATGCTTTTAATTAAACTTTAATTCAAAAAAAAATTATTCGTTTTTAATAAATTATTCTTAATTAAGAAAAAGTGTTCATTTTATGAAAAAGAAAAAGGTAATATGTATTGGAGAGGCTTTAATAGACAGAATCAGAAATAAGTCAAATCAAGGATTTACAGATTTTTTGGGTGGTGCGCCGGCTAATGTTGCTTGTGCATTAAGAAAATTAAAAATAGATTCAACATTTATAGGAAGTTTGGGTAGTGATGATTATGGAAAAAAATTCATTACGCAATTTAATGAATTGGACGTTAATTTAGATTTCTTGCAATTAGATAATGATTCATCTACTCGCGTGGTTAATGTAGATAGAGATCAATTTGGAGATCGTTTTTTTTCAGGCTTTGAGGAAAGTTCTAATTCACGCTTTGCAGACGAAGTTCTTAGTAAGAAATTAATCGAAAAAGAAATTTTAAATTTGGAGAAATCTTTTCTAGAAACAAAATATTTGGTTACGGGAACGATCTTATTATCATCTCCAATATCAGCAGAGACTATTTTTTTTCTTCTTGAACAGGCTAAAAAATTTGAAGTCAAAATAGTTATTGATTTGAATTGGAGAGAGGTCTTTTGGGATCACTCAAGTTTTTCATCAGAAATTAGTAAATGCGAGAGAGTTAATTTAATCAAGAAATTTTTAAATCATGCAAATGTTTTAAAACTTGCAAAAGAAGAAGCAACTTTGTTTTTTGAGGATGAAAATCCCTTGCTAATATCGCAAAAATTGTCTAATAGACCAGATGTAATAATAACTGATGGGAAAAACCCTGTTGCATGGTATATCAATGGATTGCAGGGAATTACCGAAACTCCTACTTCACAAAAAATTGTTGATACAACTGGCGCAGGCGATGCTTTTTTAGCTGGCTTAATTTCAAAATTAATTGCCTCTGGCTATCCTTCAAATGAACTAGAGATAGAAGATTGCATTAAGTTCGCAGGTGTTTGTGGATTATTGACTTGTCTTGGTGAAGGCGCCATCGAGCAACAGCCATATTATGAGAAGGTTAATAAATTTTTGGGATCTCTTATTTCGTAGTTTCTTCCATAGTTTTTTGCGTAACTAATTTCTATTTTCCAGAAATTATCAAGAACTGGTTCTATTAATTCTGGCCATTCAATAACTAAAATAGCGTTTCTTTGTATTGCCTCTTCTTCTTCTGAAAAAAAAACTTCTTTTGCTGAAGAAATATTTTCTAACCTGTATAAATCAAGGTGAATTAGTGGAATTTTTCCGGAGTTATAGTGATGTGATAAAGCAAATGTAGGGCTTGTAATGTCCTCAGAGATTGATAAGCCTTTAGCAATCCCTTGCACAAATGAAGTTTTCCCAGCCCCTATTGGACCCTGTAATAAAACAATTGATTGAGGATTTAATTTGTGTGAGAGTTTTTTTCCTAAATTTAAAGTCTCTTTTAAATTCTCAATAAACACAAAATTACACAAAAATCATTTATAGTTTAATAGAAAAAGTATTTACTAGAAATGGTTATCGCAAATTCAGTTAAAAACTCTATACCAAATTATGTAATTGCCGATATCTATTTATCAGATTTTGGTCGTAAAGAAATTAAAATTGCCGAAACAGAAATGCCTGGATTAATGGCACTTAGAGATAAATATCAATCTGAAAAGCCACTCAAAGGTGCAAAAATAGCTGGAAGTTTACATATGACTATTCAGACGGCAGTCTTAATAGAAACTCTTGTTGATCTTGGTGCAGAAGTGAAATGGGCTTCATGCAATATTTTTTCAACTCAAGATCATGCTGCTGCAGCTATCGCAGATCAAGGAATTTCTGTATATGCAAAAAAAGGTGAGACTCTTGATGAATATTGGCAATATACCCACTATATTCTTGATTGGGGTTCAGACTCGCCAAATATGATTCTTGATGATGGGGGAGATGCAACTGGTTTATTGATACTCGGTAGTAAAGCAGAAAAAGATTTATCTGTTTTAGATAATCCCGGTAATGAAGAAGAAATTGCTTTATTCAATTCTATTAAGTCTAAGTTGGCAAATGATAGTGACTTCTATTCTAGAATTAAAAGTAACATTATTGGTGTCACTGAAGAAACTACTACTGGAGTTGCAAGACTTTATCAACTGCAAAAGGAAAATGCTTTACCTTTCCCTGCTATCAACGTTAATGATTCAGTAACTAAGAGCAAATTTGATAATTTATATGGCTGCCGAGAATCTCTAGTTGACAGCATAAAGCGTGCCACTGATGTGATGATTGCCGGCAAGGTTGCTTTAGTAATGGGTTTTGGAGATGTAGGTAAAGGTTCAGCACAGTCATTAAGAGGACTTGGTGCAATTGTAAAAGTTGCGGAAGTTGATCCAATTTGTGCTCTTCAAGCGGCAATGGAAGGTTTTAGCGTTGTTACGTTAGACGATGTTGTGGAAGATATAGATATATTTGTTACAGCAACTGGGAACTATCAGGTAATTACAAACGCAAATCTCGTCAAGATGAAAGATGAGGCCATAGTTTGTAATATCGGCCATTTCGATAATGAAATTGATGTGGCTTCATTGAAAGATTATCCATGGGACAACATTAAGCCGCAGGTTGATCACATAACTTTGCCAAGTGGCAATAAAATAATCCTTTTAGCTGAAGGTAGATTAGTTAACTTAGGTTGTGCCACTGGACATCCAAGTTTTGTTATGAGTAATTCTTTTACTAATCAAGTACTAGCTCAAATTGAACTTTTCAATAAGTCAGAACAATATGCTAAGGAGGTTTATGTTTTACCAAAACATTTAGATGAAATGGTAGCTAGATTACATCTTGATAAAATTGGAGCAAAATTAACAAAATTAACTAAGGAACAAGCTGACTACATTAATGTCTCTGTTGAAGGACCTTATAAACCAGAGTTCTATAGATACTAAGTTTGAGTTTGATTTTTATAGATTTTCTTACTTCAATCCCAGACTATATTAGTTTGGCTGTTGAAAAGAATTCAATAATCGCATACCTTACTATTTGTTTGGCTATGTTTTTAGAAAATATAATACCTCCAATTCCTTCGGAAATAATAATGCCATTAGGAGGTTTTTTCGTTTATCAACAAAAATTAAATTTCTATATTTTAGTTTTTTGGGGATTACTTGGTACTATTTTAGGATCATTGCCTTGGTACTATTTAGGTAGATTAGTAAATGAAAAAAGACTTTCATATTTTTTAGATAAAAAAGGAAAATATTTGGGTATTTCTTCTAATGATTTAAGTAAAAGTAAAAGGTGGTTTGATAAATACGGAGTCTCTTTAGTTTTTTGGGGCAGATTAGTACCAGGTATAAGAACTTTAATTTCAGTTCCCGCTGGCATAGAACTTATGCCATTAAGAAAATTTTTGATTTGGACTACATTTGGGAGCCTGATATGGGTAGCACTTCTCACTTATGCAGGTTATTTATTTGGTGAAAATTATCTAATTATTGAAACTTATTTAGATCAAATCAAATATGTTGTGAAGCCAATTTTAATTTTAATTTTCTTATATTTTTTAATAAAAATACTTATTAGATTTATTAAAAAAATTCAAGCCTAAAAAGGTATTTCACTAGAATTACTGTTGTTAGAGTATTGGTTATTTTCAGACTCTTTTCGAGAGCTTAGCAAGTTTAATCTATCTACTCTAATAACTGGTTTGTATCTATCTTCACCAGTATTTTTATCTTTCCAACTATCAATTTTAAAGCTTCCTGTAATTCCAATTAAAGATCCTTTTTTAACGTAATCTGCTGCTACTTGGGCTTGTTTGCCCCATATTTCTAAATTAAACCAGTCCGGCTCTTCATCTCTGCTTCTTCTGTTCACTGCAAGAGTGAAATTAGCTACGATACTACCAGATTCGAAATATCTAACATCTGGTTCTCTACCAGCTCTGCCTACAAGGTTGATAGTGTTAATTTCCATAATTATTTTTTTTTAATACTACTCATTTTTTTAGGTTCTGCTAAAGTTTTGCGTGCTATTCATAACTAAACGAGAGAATTTTGAGAGCTTAGCAAAAAATAGATATATTATTTAAAAAAAGAATTCTTATTGTGATTTTTAACAGATTTAAATTTTCTAGAGATATTGGCATAGATTTGGGAACTGCCAATACTCTTATACATGTATCAGGGAAGGGAGTTGTTTTACAAGAGCCTTCAGTGGTAGCGATTGATTTAGAGGAAGGTGTCCCATTGGCTGTTGGTAAAGAAGCAAAGTTAATGCTTGGCAGAACACCTGGCAATATAAGAGCTGTAAGACCACTAAGAGATGGGGTTATCGCAGATTTTGATGCTGCAGAGCAAATGATAAAAACATTTATTCAGAAATGTAACGAAGGTAAGGGTATAGTAGCCCCCAGAATAGTTATTGGTATTCCAAGTGGAGTGACCAGTGTTGAGCGAAGAGCAGTAAGAGAAGCTGGATTAGCTGGAGCTAGAGAAGTTTACTTAATTGATGAACCTGTTGCAGCAGCAATTGGAGCATCATTACCAGTAACTGAGCCAATTGGAACCATGATTGTTGATATTGGTGGTGGGACTACCGAGGTTGCAGTATTAAGTTTAGGTGGAACTGTATTAAGTGAATCTGTGCGAATAGCTGGCGACGAAATAAATGAATCAATTGCCTTATATCTTAAAAAAGTTCATAATTTAGTTGTTGGAGAGAGAACTGCAGAAGATATTAAGATTAAAATAGGATCTGCATTTCCAGATGATGATTTTGATAAAACTACTTTAGAAGTTAGAGGTTTACATCTTTTGTCTGGTCTACCTAGGTCAGTAACCTTGACATCAGGAGAAATTAGAGAAGCTATGGCTGATACACTTAGCAAAATAGTTGAAGCTGTAAAAAGAACTTTAGAGAGAACTCCCCCTGAACTTGCGGCAGATATTGTTGATAGGGGTATTATGCTTGCAGGAGGTGGAGCTTTAGTAAGAGGCATTAATGATTTATTGAGCGATGAAACGGGAATTTTTACTCACATAGCAGAAAACCCACTGCTATGCGTAGTTCATGGTTGTGGGCAGGTGTTGGATGATTTTAAAACACTTAAAAGAGTTGTTGACACTCCAGAGTTTATAAGGAACGCGATAAGAGATTAATACTATGTTAGATATCCGACGAATTTCTAATAGTCGTTGGTGGCATAAAAAGAAAAACTGGATAATCTTTGGAATTTTTTTATTTTTATGTTTTGTAAGGATATCAAAAGGATCTATTTATAAGGATTTTTATTATTTTATTTCAAAGCCTTTTTGGCCTGGTCAATTTCAAAAAGAAGTTATTCTTAAGAGTATAGACCAAGAAAATTTAATAAACTTAAATCTTCTTAAAAAGGATAATATAAGATTGCGGAGAATTTTATCTCTCCAAGAATCATCTAATAATGATAATGTTTCAGCTGCAGTTATTTCGAGAAAAACAGGTAGTTGGTGGAGACAAATAATAATAAACAAAGGTTCAAAAGATGGAGTGCAAATTGGTAGTACTGTTATTGGTCCTGGAGGATTATTAGGAAGAGTAAACGATACTTCTTTATTTACTTCGTCGGTAAGATTATTAACCTCACCAGAAAGTAAGTTAGGAGTATGGGTTGACAGAGCTCAAATTAATGGATTACTTGTCGGTTTAGGAGATGATTATCCGCGCTTAATACTTTATTCAAAAGATGCTGATATAAAAGTAGGAGATTTCGTTTCATCTTCTCCTGCTAGTACTTTATTACCTCCAAATATCCCTATTGGTGTTGTCCAATCTGTAGATGAGCCATTTAAAGCAACAAAAACGGCAAAAATTTCACTTTTGGCAAAACCTCACGCAATTGATTGGGTGCAAATTTTAAAAGTCAAAATTTAATGAAAAAATTTTTCATAAAAAAATTATCTATTATTTGCCTTGTTTTTATCCCAATTATTTTTTTATGGCATCCTAATTGGCTTGGATTTTTAGGTGTTCAGCCATATTGGCCTTTATTGTGTTTGTTGCCTTGGTCAATGATTAATGGTTCGATTAATGGAGTAATATTAGGTTTGTTTTTAGGTCTAATTTTAGATTCTTTAACTCTAGATAGTAACTTTACTCAAATTCCAGGTTTAATTTTATGTGGATTTTTTTTTGGGAGAATTAAATTACATAGTGATATTTTCTTAGGACATTTTAGGTATGGTTTAATTTGTGCTTTTGGAAGTTTTTTATGCGGAACGCTTTATTTTTTACAGATTTTGTTTAAAAATTTTTCAGATATTCCTTTTTTATTTTATGTCCCCAGTTTTCAAAATATCCTAGCTGAAGTTTTTCTTACAGGTTTCTTGGCTCCTTTAATTTGCTCTAAACTTTTGAGAATTTTTAAATATTCAAGGAGAAAATTGCAATAATAAATTTCGCAGAGAAGTAAAACTTGTGCGAGAAAATTCATATCATTAAATTATTTAAAAACGTTTTTAAATCTATTGAATATCTCTTTGAGGCTTCGTAATGTTATATTTTTAATTGTTAGAATGAAAATTCAATGCAATAATTCTTTGCTTTGAAATATCTGGAAATCTTTTTTAACTATGTCAAAAGCAAGAATTTTAGTTGTTGATGATGAACCAGCAGTTTTGAAGGTATTAGTTACAAGACTTCAATTAGCAGGATATCAAGTTTTTTCCGCCACAAACGGCGAAGAAGCTCTTGAATCTTTTCATAGAGATTCACCAGATTTGATAGTTCTTGATGTGATGCTCCCAAAAATGGATGGCTTTGCAGTTTGCCGAAGAATTAGGGCTGAATCAGTGGTGCCAATAATATTTTTAACTGCACTTGAGGCGATTTCTGAGAGAGTTGCAGGTTTGGATTTAGGAGCTGATGATTACTTATCAAAACCCTTTAGTCCAAAAGAGTTAGAAGCGAGGATAGCTACTATTTTAAGAAGAATGGGACCTACTGTGTCGGTTGCCGAAACCAAAGAGGTTCCATCTGGTAAAGGAGTTATGAAATTTGGAACTTTAGTTGTTGATACTAATAGAAGACAAGTTTCTAGAGCTGGGGAAAGAATTAGTCTAACTTATACTGAATTTAGCCTTCTAGAATTATTATTTGACGAGCCTGGTAAAGTTGTTCCAAGAGCTGAAATTTTAGAACAACTATGGGGTTATCCTCCTAGAAGAGCTGCAGATTTAAGAGTTGTAGATGTTTATGTCGCAAGACTAAGAGGTAAATTGGAACCAGATCCAAGAAATCCAGAATTAATATTAACTGTTAGAGGGATAGGTTATGCATCTCAGAGAGTTGGCGAAACAGCAACATCTTTGGCAAGTTGATACTTAGTCTGATACTTTTATTAAATAAAACAAATATATTACAGTAAATTTTGTCTGAAATAAGAGATGCCCGCCTTCAAAAAGCAAATTTACTAGTTAGTAAAGGATTTGCTTCTTACGCAGAAAGTTTTAGAGTTTCCCACACTACTAAATTTCTTATTCAAAAATTTGATTTTTTAGAAAATGGTCAAGAGGAAGATTTTAGTGTCTCTATTGCTGGAAGAGTAATGGCAAAAAGGGTAATGGGTAAAATTGCCTTTTTCACAATAAGCGATCAAGAAGATCAGATTCAACTTTATTTAGAAAAAAGGATTATTAATTGCAATTTAGAAAATCAAAAATTACTTTCTTTTGAAGATATTAAGGAAATAGTAGATATTGGTGATTGGATAGGCGTTTACGGAACTATAAAAAAAACTAATAAAGGTGAGCTTTCAATTAAAGTAGAAAAATGGGAAATGTTATCAAAATCGTTACAGCCGTTACCCGATAAATGGCATGGATTGACTGATATTGAAAAAAGATATAGACAACGTTATCTAGATTTAATAGTGAATCCGCACTCTAAAACTGTATTTAAAACAAGAGCAAAATGTATAAGTTTTATAAGACAATGGCTAGATAATAGAAATTTTTTAGAGATAGAGACTCCAATTCTGCAATCTGAAGCTGGTGGTGCTGAAGCAAGACCATTTATTACTCACCATAATACATTAGATATTCCGCTGTATTTAAGAATAGCTACTGAATTACATTTAAAAAGAATGGTTGTTGGAGGATTTGAGAAAGTTTATGAATTGGGAAGAATTTTCCGTAATGAGGGGATAAGCACAAAGCATAATCCGGAATTTACTTCAGTTGAAATATATCAGGCTTTTTCTAACTATGTCGATATGATGGATTTAACAGAAGAACTAATAAAAGATATCGTAGCTGATGCGTGTGGCTCTTTAGTTATAAATTATCAAAATAAGGAAATTGATTTTTCTAAATCTTGGTCAAGAATATCTATGAAAGATATAGTCAAAAAATATACAGGGATTGATTTTGATTCTTTTAGTGGAGACTTTCAAAAAGCAAAACAAGCCGTTAAAAGTATAAATGTTGGATGTTCTACTAAAATAAATACTATGGGAAGACTTCTAAATGAGGTCTTCGAGCAGAAAGTAGAGTCAGAACTTATGGAACCTACTTTTGTTATCGATTATCCTGTCGAAATCTCTCCTTTAGCTAGGCCTCATCTTGATAATAAAGAAATGGTTCAGAGATTCGAATTATTCATTGCTGGTCGAGAGCTGGCAAATGCTTTTAGTGAGTTGATAGATCCAGTAGATCAAAGAGAAAGAATGCAATTACAGCAATCTCTAAGAGACAAAGGAGATTTCGAGGCTCATTGTATAGATGAAGATTTTTTGAATGCTTTAGAGATTGGTATGCCTCCCACTGGAGGATTAGGTATAGGCATTGATAGACTTATTATGCTAATTACTAATAGTCCATCAATTAGAGATGTAATCCCTTTCCCATTATTAAAACCAGAAATAACTTCGAATAAAAATGAAAAATTACCCTTGAATGAAGTAAAATAAATAAATTAATCCAATACGAAATTTTTTAAATGAGTGGTGAACGTGTTGGTTTCCGTTTTAAACATGCGGATGCAGTAGTTAAAAGAAATCCTCAAGGCCGATCAAGAAGAGGATGGGTTATTGAACCAGTAGAGCAAACTACAAGCAGAGGTACAAAAATGCCTGCTTATAAAATTCGCTGGAGAGATAGTGAGAGGCCTGAAACTGTTTTACAGCATATGTTAATTGCAGATCCTGATCCTTCCCCTCCTCCAAGTTCAGTAAGTCTAGATTAATAGTTTCAATAAGTCTGAATAATATTATTATCTTTTTAGTGCAGAGTTGATTTCTTTTTTCATACTTTTTTGTTTTTCATCTTGTCGTTTGTCATGTAATTTTTTGCCTTTACCTACTCCAATATTTACTTTTATCCATGAGCCTTTTAAATAAAGAGATAATGGAACAATAGTCATTCCTTTTTTTTCAGTATTAGATTTGAGTTTGATTATTTCTTTTTTATGTAGTAGCAACTTTCTATTTCTTAATGGATCATGATTAAAAAAAGACCCCACATTTTTGTGTGGTGAAATGTGAACATTCATCAATAAAATCTCACCATCTCTGAATGAACAGTACCCATCTCTTAAATTTGCTTTTCCGTTTCTAATAGACTTTACTTCAGTACCTAAAAGTTCAATTCCAGCTTCGATTGTTTCAGATATTGCATATTGAAATTTTGCATATCTATTCTCAGCTAGACGTTTAAAATTATTTTCTTTTTTAGTATTTCCTTGAACTTTGTTTGAATTTTTTGCCATTTTAGTTGTAAAAACTCTTTCTACTCAGAACAATTGCAATTAACCTTTTATTATGGCAATAATTTCCTCCAATATAGGCGATAATGACTTTTCTCTTCGTAAAAGAGAGCTTAGGCTAGTTGATTCAAAAATCATTGCAGAAGAAAAAAGAAATAATAATCTGAACTTAGCTAGACCTGTTACTTTTCAAGACTTTATTGGCCAAGAACAACTTAAGGCTTCTTTAAGAATAGCTATAGATGCTTCAATTTATAGGAAAGAACCTTTGGAACATATTCTTATTTATGGACAACCTGGTTTAGGTAAGACTACCCTAGCTTTTCTGATAGCCCATGAAATGAATACAAAATGTAGGATAGCTACTGCACCCGCAATTGAAAGACCTAGAGATATTGTAGGGTTACTGCTTGGATTAAAAGAAGGTGATGTTTTATTTATCGATGAGATACATCGCTTAAATAGGTTAACTGAAGAGTTGTTATATTCTGCAATGGAGGATTTTAGACTAGATTTAACTATGGGAGCTAATAGAGGAGCACGTTGTAGAACAATTAATCTTCCCAGGTTTACTCTGATTGGCGCGACAACTAAATTAGCTTCTATAAGTGCCCCCCTAAGAGATAGATTTGGTATGTCTCAGAAAATTGAATTTTATACATATGATGAATTAAAACAAATAATCTTTAATTTCTCGGGATTAATAAACCTTAATTTAGATGATGAAGCATCTTATAATTTAGCCAAGATCTCTAGAGGGACTCCAAGAATTGCTTTGAGATTATTAAGACGAGTTCGAGATTACGCGCAAGTTGTTAAAAAAACTAATGTCATCTCCGTGAATTTAATAAAAAAAGCTTTAAATTCTTACCAAATAGACGAAAAAGGATTGGATTCTTTAGATAGGCAATATTTGTCTTTTTTAAACCAAAACAATAATATTCCAACTGGTCTCGATTCAATAGCAGCAGGATTGGGTGATGATTCTTCAATGTTAGAATTTGTAGTCGAGCCATATCTAATCCAAATTGGTTTTATCACAAGAACTCCTAGAGGAAGATTGCTTACTGCTTTAGGGAAAAATTACATTGATTCAAAAAATGAAAACTTTTAAAAAAGTTAAGGTTTGTTTTTTATTAATTTTTGTTTTTGTCAATATTTTTTATATTGCTCCATGCTATTCATTATCTTTGAGAGAGGATTTGTTTGAAAATGCATTAGCTTTAAGTTCAGGCGGAAAATTTAATCTCGCTTTACAAGAATGGAATCGCTATTTAGATTTGTACCCTGATGATGCTGCAGGTTTGAGCAATAGAGGAAATGTAAGACTTGTCATTGGAGATGTAGATGGATCAATAGATGACCAAAATCAAGCAATAAGTTTAAATCCTAATGAAATAGATCCTTACATTAACAGAGGTATAGCAGAGGAATCATTAGGTCTATGGTCGCAAGCAAAAAAAGATTATATGTTTGTGATTTCTCAAGATAGTCAAAATTCCTCTGCATTATATAATTTAGCTAATGTTGAAGGTTCTACATCAGAATGGGAAAACGCAAGAGATTTATTTTCAAAAGCTGCTTTATATAATCCTGGATTTGCTATGGCAAGGTCAAGTAAGGCTTTAGTAGATTTCCAGTTGGGGAATATTGATGAATCTGAAAAAGAATTAAAAAAATTAATTAGACGTTATCCAACTTTTGCAGATGCTAGGGCAGCTTTAACAGCTTTGAATTGGTCCAAGGGAGAATCTGGTAAAGCAGAGAGTAATTGGATTGCAGTAACTGAATTAGATCCTAGGTATAGTGATGAGGAATGGTTACAAAAAGTAAGAAGATGGCCTCCAAAACCAACTAAACATCTAATGAACTTTATCGATTTAAAATAAGTAATGAATAGAGATAAGTTTTTAAAACAAATTGATTCGTTTAATGATGAATTAATTAATTTAAGAAGACATATCCATGCTCATCCGGAATTAAGTGGACTTGAAAATCAAACAGCTATTTTGATAAGTGGTTTTTTAAAAAATATTGGTTGGAATGTCAAAGAATCTATAGGCAGAACTGGAGTTATAGCTGATTTTGGCCCCTTAGATAAAGGTATTATAGGCTTAAGAGTAGATATGGATGCGTTGCCAATATTTGAGGAAACTAAATTAAGTTTTTCATCAAAAGTAGATGGTGTTATGCATGCGTGTGGTCACGATTTGCATATATCGATTGGGTTGGGTGTAGCAAAAATTGTTAAGGATTTACAACTTAATTTTGGGACTAGGATAATTTTTCAGCCCGCTGAAGAAATTGCAAGTGGAGCTAGATGGATGATTAAAGATGGAGCCACTGATGGATTAACTCATATTCTGGGCGTTCATGTCTACCCCGATTTATCTGTCGGCACTATTGGTATTAGAGAGGGAAGTTTAACTGCAGCCGCTGGAGAACTCAAGGTAGAGATTAAAGGGAAATCAGGTCATGGTGCTCGACCTCATGAAGGGGTTGATGCTATTTGGGTGGCCTCTAAAGTCATCTCAGGAATTCAAGAATTAATAACACGGAAGTTAGATCCTTTAGATCCTGTAGTAATAACTTTTGGTGAAATTAATGGTGGCACTGCATTCAATGTTCTTGCCGAAAAGGTTAATTTAATTGGTACGGTTAGATGCACAAATCTTAAATTATTTAAGAATTTAGGTAATTGGCTCAATGAAAATATCTCTTCTTTAGCTAATAGTTGCGGAGCTGATGCAAAAGTAATGTTTAGAGAAATTACTCCACCAGTTAATAATAATTCTGAAATTAATAGAGTCCTCAGAGATTCGGGAATTAAGGTTTTGGGTAAAGAAAATGTTATCGAATTACAAAAACCATCATTAGGTGCTGAAGATTTCGCTGAGTTCTTGAATGAGATCCCTGGAGCTATGTTTAGGCTTGGTGTTTCTAGCTCAAATGGATGTGCTCCTCTACACAGTTCCAAATTTGATCCAGACGAAAGAGCTATTGCTGTCGGAATCAAAGTCATAACAGAATCCATTGTAAAATTAAACAATGAAATAATTAATACAGGTGAAAAATGAAAATTAATAAAGGATTTATTTTGTCTTGTGTTGCTCCTTTCATGATCATTATGTCCGCTGTTGGCTTAATATTAAGGGACAATACTAAGAAGATTTTTTATTTGCCTATTGGCTTAATGGGGATCTCAATTATTTTGGAGAAAGATGTAAGAAGAAAATTGTATAGAAAAAATATCTTAAAAAAGATAAAGTCTTATCAGAAAGTTAAATAAAAAAAATTTTATTTATTTTTACTCAATATGTGATGACTATTTTTTAGAAAAGAGCTATTAATAAAATAAATACTAGGGGTGCTGAGAAATTTAACTTAGCTGAGATCATACCCTTTGAACCTGAATCATTAATCCTGATACAGGGAAGTGGAAATTTGATCAAACTTTAGTAATAACACTTTTAAAAATTTATAAGTTATGAGAAGTACTTGGATTAAACCTCGCCTTGGGAAAGAAAATGTAACTCAGATGAATTTTGCGAGGAGCGGATGTGTTACTGAAGAAATGGATTTTGTTGCTAAAAAAGAAAATCTACCTGCTTCTTTAATAATGGAAGAAGTGGCACGAGGAAGATTAATTATTCCTGCTAATATCAATCATTTGAATCTTGAGCCAATGTCCATAGGTATTGCTTCTAGATGTAAAGTTAATGCAAATATTGGTGCTTCCCCTAATGCAAGTGATATCAATGAAGAAGTAGAGAAGCTTAAGCTAGCGGTTAAATATGGTGCTGATACGGTTATGGATCTTTCTACCGGGGGAGTAAATTTAGATGAAGTTAGGCAAGCAATCATTAATGAATCTCCTGTTCCGATAGGAACAGTTCCTGTTTACCAAGCTTTAGAAAGTGTACATGGCTCGATTGATAGACTTACTGAAGACGATTTTCTTCATATTATTGAAAAACATTGCCAGCAGGGAGTCGATTATCAAACTATTCATGCTGGATTATTAATAGAACATTTGCCAAAAGTTAAAGGAAGAATTACTGGAATTGTCAGTAGAGGCGGAGGCATTTTAGCTCAATGGATGTTACATCATTTTAAGCAAAATCCTCTTTATACTAGGTTTGATGATATTTGTGAGATTTTCAAGAAATATGATTGTACTTTTTCTTTAGGAGATTCACTTAGGCCTGGATGTTTGCATGATGCTTCTGATGATGCACAGCTATCTGAATTGAAGACCTTAGGAGAGCTTACTCGAAGAGCATGGGAACATAATGTTCAAGTGATGGTTGAGGGTCCTGGTCATGTACCTATGGATCAAATTGAGTTTAATGTGAGAAAGCAAATGGAGGAATGTTCAGAAGCGCCTTTTTATGTCCTTGGCCCATTAGTAACAGATATATCTCCTGGTTATGACCATATATCAAGTGCCATTGGAGCGGCGATGGCCGGTTGGTATGGGACATCTATGTTATGTTATGTAACCCCAAAAGAACATCTAGGCCTGCCCAATGCAGAGGATGTACGAGAAGGATTAATTGCTTATAAGATAGCTGCTCATGCTGCTGACATAGCAAGACATCGAGCTGGAGCTCGTGATAGAGATGACGAACTTAGTCATGCAAGGTATAACTTTGATTGGAATAAACAATTCGAACTTTCGTTAGATCCAGAAAGAGCAAAGCAATATCATGATGAAACATTGCCTGAAGAGATCTTTAAAAAGGCCGAATTTTGTTCAATGTGCGGACCTAAACATTGTCCAATGAATTCTAAAATCTCTGATGAATCTCTTGATCAACTAAAAGATAAACTTGAAGAATGTAATTCTTCAGTTTAGTTATAAATTAATCCTTATAGAATTTCCTTTGTCTTATTAACAACGTTTTCGACTGTAAATCCAAAATTCTTCATACATTCTCCACCTGGTGCTGATGCACCAAAACTATCCATAGTAATACAAATCCCATCAAAACCTGTATATTTATGCCAACCAAATGAATGTGCAGCTTCTACTACAACTCTCTTCGTCACACTACTAGGTAAAACACTTTCTTTATACGATGTTCCTTGTTCTTCGAACAGTTCTACGCAAGGCATAGATACAACTCTAGTTTTTTTACCTAAGTTTGAAATCTGCTTACTTGCTTCAATGCAAAGATTTAGTTCGCTTCCAGTACCAATAAATATTAAATCTGGTGTTCCCTCGCAATCAGAAACTATGTATCCTCCTAATGCAACTTTGTCAATCGAAGTATTTTCTTGATTTGGCATACCTTGTCTACTTAAACAAAGGGCAGAAGGTCTTTTGCGATTTTGAATAGCAAGTTTATAAGCCCCACTTGTCTCATTCCCATCTCCTGGCCTGAAAACTAGCATGTTTGGCATGGCGCGAAGAGAAGGTATAGTTTCAATAGGTTGATGTGTTGGACCATCTTCACCTACACCAATTGAATCATGGGTTAAAACATAGATAACTCCTAATTCGCTAAGTGCTGAAAGCCTCATTGAACCTCTCATATAATCTGCGAAAACGAGGAAGGTTCCGCCATAAGGTATAAGACCACTATTGTGATAGGCAATACCATTAAGTATGGCTGCCATAGCATGCTCTCGTACCCCAAAATGTAAATATCGTTTTTCAGGGCTATAAGATTGGAACGATCCAGTTTCTCCTTTGATATCCGTGTAGTTAGAGTGAGTTAAATCTGCTGATCCACCAATTAATTCAGGTAGGTTAGGACCTAGGGCACCCAAACATATTTGTGAATGCTTTCTGGTGGCTAAACCTTTATCATCAGGCGAATAAGAAGGGAGCTCTGAGTCCCAATTTTCAGGTAATTCTCCTTGTAACATTCTTTTTAACTCGGCGCCAGTAGAAGGATATTTTTTCTGATATTCTTCAAATTTAGAATTCCATTTCTTCTCTAAATCTTCACCTTTATTTATTGATTTTCTAAAATGTTCGTATACTTCATCTGGTATTTCAAATGGAGGATATTCCCAATTTAAAAACTCTCTGGTTAATGAAGCTTCTTCTTCTCCAACCGCTGCCCCATGAATTCCAGCAGTATCTGATTTATTAGGCGAACCATAACCTATGGTTGTAGAAATTTTTATTATTGAGGGTTTGTCTGTAACTAATTTGGCTTTTTCTATAGCTTCAGTTATTCCTTTAACATCATGATTCCCATCCTTAACATGTTGAACATGCCATCCATAAGCTTCATATCTTTTTAGAACATCTTCAGTGAAAGAAACATCGGTACGTCCATCAATTGTAATTTGATTATCGTCATAAAGTGCAATTAATTTTCCAAGCTTAAGGTGGCCAGCTAATGAGCAAGCTTCTGATGCTATACCTTCTTGATTACATCCGTCGCCCATTATGACATAAGTATAATGATCAACAATGTTGCAATCAGGCTTATTGAACTTAGCTGCTAAGTGGGTTTCAGCTATTGCTAAACCAACTGCATTAGAAATTCCTGCTCCAAGAGGCCCAGCTGTGACTTCAACTCCCTCAGTTTCGAATGTTTCTGGATGACCAGGAGTTTTCGATCCCCATTGTCTAAATTCTTTAATATCTTCTATGGAAACTGATTTGTATCCTGTTAGATGAAGCAAAGAATATAACAACATACAGCCATGACCAGCCGATAATACAAAACGATCTCTATTAAACCATTTGGGATTATTGGGATTGTGATTCAGGATGTTTTGCCATAGTGCATAACCCATAGGAGCACATCCCATGGGTAAACCTGGATGTCCACTATTAGATTTATTTACTGCATCTACAGCAAGCATTCTTATACTATTTACACAGAGTGATTCTAATGAAACAGATGCAGCGACCATGGTTTTAAAATAAGATAAGTTGGAAATATAAATTTGGTTATCATTAGTTCATTTTGCTGAAAGCAAGGCAAACATTATGACCACCAAAGCCGAAGGAATTAGAAAGAGCAACTCCTACTTGAGCTTCTCTTGCGTTATTTGGTACATAATCAAGATCACAATCAGGATCTGGATTGACGTAGTTAATTGTAGGAGGGATAAAATTGTGTGTCAAAGAAAGTATACAAGCTACAGCTTCTATACCTCCTGAGCCTCCTAGGAGATGACCAGTCATCGACTTAGTAGAGCTTACAGGAATAAGGTAAGATCTGTCTCTAAAAATAGATTTAATTGCAGAAGTTTCATTTTTGTCATTAGCTGATGTACTTGTTCCATGAGCATTTATGTAATCCACTTTTTCAAGGCTGAGAGAACTGTCTTCAATTGCTAGTTTGATAGCTTCTGCACCTCCAACCCCGCCTGGGGAGGGAGCAGTGATGTGATGAGCATCGCATGTCGTTCCATATCCAATGATTTCTGCATAGATTCTCGCATCCCTTTTTTGTGCATTTTCTAAAGTTTCTAAAACAAGAATTCCAGATCCCTCTCCAATAACAAATCCATCTCTTTCTGCATCAAAGGGTCTACTTGCTGTTTGAGGACTGTCATTTCTGAAAGAAAGAGCTTTGGCACTGGCAAAACCCGCTACTCCAAGAGGAGTAATACTTGCTTCTGCACCTCCACAGATCATTGCATCTGCCTTGCCAAGTTGGAGTAATCTAAAAGAGTCGCCAATTGCATTAGAACCAGCAGCGCAGGCAGTGGAAACAGAGGAGCTTGGACCTTTTGCACCTAAAGCAATTGCAGCTAGTCCAGTTGCCATATTTGGAATCATCATTGGGACTGTAAATGGACTTACTCTTCTTGGCCCTTTATGACTCAGTATTTGAGCTTGACTTTCCATAGTTAGTAAGCCTCCAACACCAGAGCCAATAATTACTCCAATTCTTGATGCATTAGTTTCAGTAATTTCAAGTCCAGAATCATTAAAGGCTTGCTTTGCTGCAATAACTCCAAACTGTGAAAAACGATCCCACCTTTTGGCTTCTTTAGCGTCAATAAAATTCTCAGATTGAAGATTTTTTACTTCTGCTGCAAATTTGCATGGATGTTGTCCCGGATCAAAGAGAGTGATACCTGAGACTCCATTAATCCCTTTTTGAAGACTAAGTAAATATTCATCAATGTTATTACCAATTGGAGTTACTGCTCCGATACCAGTAATAACTACTCGATGGAAATTTGGCATCCTTGATTAACCCTTTTTTTCTTCGATGAATTTAACTGCATCTCCAACTGTTGCTATCCCTTCAGCTGCTTCATCAGGGATTTCAATATCGAATGCTTCCTCTAGAGCCATAACTAATTCAACGGTATCTAGAGAATCTGCACCCAAATCATTTTGAAAATTTGAATCCGATTTGACTTCTGATGCTTCAACGCTTAATTGCTCTGAAACAATAGAACAGACTTTTTCGAGGATTTCTTGTGACATAGTTTATGGAATTTACTAATTATCTATATGATTTTATGCCCTAGAGTTAACAAGAGTGAAGCATATCTTAATTTTTTTAATTTCTTTGTAAGACAATAGTATTATATAACGAGGTTCAAAAGACAATTTTTACATGTCACACGCAGTTAAAATTTACGACACTTGCATTGGATGCACCCAATGTGTAAGGGCTTGCCCACTAGACGTTTTAGAAATGGTTCCTTGGGATGGCTGTAAAGCTGGTCAAATAGCTTCATCTCCTAGAACTGAAGATTGTGTAGGATGCAAAAGATGCGAAACGGCTTGTCCAACAGACTTCTTGAGTATTCGTGTTTATTTAGGAGATGAAACTTCTAGGAGTATGGGTTTAGCTTATTAAATTTGTAGGGCAGTTTTAAGAGAGTCCATGTTTTAATACATACTCATTTTTTTTCAATATAATTGAAAAAAAATTATTGTATGTGTGGAATAGTTGCTGTTACCGGATATAAAAAAGCTTTACCATTGTTGCTGAATGGTTTAGAAAAACTTGAGTACAGAGGCTATGATTCAGCTGGTATTGCAGTTATAGAACCTGAGACAAAAAATATTATTTGTAACAAAGCAGAAGGAAAACTCAGAAATTTAATAAACAATCTTAATGATAAGAATATTTCTGGCACTGTTGGTATAGGTCATACTAGGTGGGCAACTCATGGAAAACCTGAAGTAAAAAATGCACATCCTCATACTGATAGTTCAGGAAATATAGCAGTTGTTCAAAATGGCATTATTGAA
The DNA here is from genome assembly GCA_902574425.1 of uncultured Prochlorococcus sp. Lineage (GTDB taxonomy): Bacteria > Cyanobacteriota > Cyanobacteriia > PCC-6307 > Cyanobiaceae > Prochlorococcus_A. The sequence goes on from CACGNA010000010.1 coordinate 29,809, forward strand.
AATTTTCAAGACTTAAAAAATAAATTAGAGATAGAGGGTGTAATTTTTAATTCTGATACAGACACTGAGGTAATTCCCCATCTAATTCAAAGAGAATTAAATACATTAAGTAAACTCAAACTTGAGAATAATGGTTCAACATTATTAGTAGCTGTAAGAAATGTAATTTCTGATTTAGAAGGATCTTATGCGTTGGCAGTTTTATGGTCAGGAGCCCCTACCTCTCTTGTAGTTGCAAGAAGACAAGCACCTTTGATTATAGGTTTGGGAGAAGGAGAATTTATGTGTGCAAGCGATACGCCAGCTATTGCAAACTTTACTAATATTATTCTGCCTTTGGAGGATGAAGAGATAGCTTTATTAACTCCTCTTGGAATAGAAATATATGACTCAAATAACGAGAGACAATATCGAAATCCAGTTTCCTTAAAAGTCTCAGAGCAAATAATAGATAAGATGAATTTCAAACACTTTATGTTAAAAGAGATATATGATCAGCCCGGCACTGCAAAAAATTGGTTGGAAAATTATTTAATTAAAAACTCAGAAAATGGTCAATATCAGATTAATTATTCCTTTGATACAAAGTTTTTTGAATCCATTGAGAGAATTGACATTATCGCTTGTGGTACAAGTAAACATGCTGCAATGGTGGGTAGCTTTTTATTAGAACAATTTTCAGGTATCCCTACAAATGTCTTTTATGCAAGCGAATTTCGATATTCACCACCACCACTGCTGCCAAATACATTAACTATTGGAGTCACTCAATCTGGAGAAACTGCTGATACAATTGCAGCCATCGATATGGAAATTAAAAGACGGTCTTCAAGTGTAGATAAAACATTTAAACCCAATCTTATTGCAATAACAAATAGAAAAGAGAGCTCGATAGGAAGGCAGGTTCCAAATATAATCGATATCTGTGCAGGAATAGAAGTGGGAGTTGCAGCAACAAAAACTTTTTTTGCACAATTACTTTCTTTTTATGGATTAGCTATAAAATTTGCGCAAATAAAAGGCAGTCAAAGTCCGGATGAAATAGGTAAATTAATAACTGAACTTATAAAACTGCCTCCATTATTAGAAGATCTCTTAGAGAAACATAATCAATCTTCAGAAAAACTAGCACATGATTTTTTTAATATTAAAGATGTTATCTTTTTAGGAAGAGGCATAAATTATCCTATTGCTCTGGAAGGAGCATTAAAACTAAAAGAAATTAGTTATATACATGCCGCTGGATATCCAGCTGGTGAAATGAAACATGGTCCAATAGCTTTGTTAGATAAAAAAGTACCTGTAATTTCTATAGCTTCTCCTGGGGAAGTCTTTGATAAAGTGATAAGTAATGCTCAAGAAGCAAAAGCTAGAGATTCATATTTGATTGGAATTGCTCCTGAATGTAATGGAACTGAAATCTTTGATTATTTAATGAAAATTCCTTCCTCCAATGAATGGGTTTCACCTTTACTTAACATAGTGCCTTTGCAATTATTGAGTTACCATATTGCAGCTCATAGAGGACTTGACGTGGATCAACCAAGAAATTTAGCTAAAAGCGTAACTGTGGAATGATTTAGTCTCTTATAAAGTTTTATTTTTTTAAAATTTATAGATCTAAAAGTCCTTTTGGAGGATTGATGATAAGAAAATTATTTTTTATATCTATCAATGGTACTATCTCTTTTACAAATGGTATTAGAACTGTTTTGTGATTTTTAAAAAGTTCAATAACAAGTAGATTATTTTTTTCATTTTCTAAATTAATAACTTTACCAATTATTTTTAATTCATTATTTTCTAATATCTTGACTTGTAAATTCATAAGTTCCAATAAGTGGAATTCTTCTTTTTTTAATTCAGGAAGTTTATTGGTTTTTACAAGAATTTTATATTTTTTAAGTTGCTCTGCATGATTTCTAGTATTTATTCCTTGGAACTTAATGATAAAGGTTTCTTTCCCAGGCCTTTTGAAACCAGAGGTAAGTTCTATTTTTGAAGGGGGTTCATTTTCTTTTTGCAACCATCTCATTCCTGGTTCTAAAAATCTTTCGTCAAAATCGCTTAGAGATTTAACTTTTACCTGTCCATTAATTCCGTGACATGATGTTATCAATCCAACAACCAACCATTCATTTTTATTTATCATATATTGTATGAATAAAGTGTTCTATGGAATTATCGACTAAACCCATACTCCCTGGTTCTTTTGTTGTTGTAAAAGACACAGCCTCTATATATAGAGGATATAAAGGTTTTGTACAAAGAGTTACAAAAAAAAGAGCAGCTGTTCTGTTTGAAGGAGGTAATTGGGATAAACTCATCACTTTTCAGCTAACTAATTTAGAAAGAGTATAAAATTTAGATTTTACCCATAGCTAGAAATTTTTCTATCAAAACTCTAGCTGCATTTGTTCCTGCTTCTTTATGAGATTTACCAAATGCAGACGATTCTTTTAATCCTTCAATAAATATGTCGCAAGAAAATCTTTTTGGGTCCCCATTTTTTGTAGAGACTTCAATTATTTTATAGACTGGCAAATCAAAGCCTTTACTTTGACACCACTCTTGTAAAACTGTCTTTGATTTAAATTTATATGGAGCTTTTATAAAGATTTCTGCATCTTCCTCCCAAATATCATCTAGCCATAGATTTATTTCCTGTATTGAATTAAAGCACTTATAAAGGGCACCGATTAAAGCTTCTGTAGATTCCGCGATAATAGTATTTTTTGAATTGTTATCACCAAGAGCTTTAGGCCCTTTAATTATTAATTTCTCTATGCTAATTTTCCCCCCTAATTTAGTTAACCATTCATCACTTACAATTTGCGCTCTTAGCTCTGATCTTTCTCCTACACTCATCTCAGGATATTTTTGTTCAATAAAATTTGAAGCAGCTAGTCTGAGTACTGCATCCCCGAAGAATTCCAACTTTTCGTAATTTATTATTTTGTCATTTGAGGAATGGATTAATGCTTGATTAAAATCTTGAATAACTGAAATATTCTGTGTTCTTATTATTTCAGAAAATCTCTTTGATTTAATGTTTAAAGACTTTAAAAAAGTAATTATTTGATTAATTCTCTTTCCATTCATTACATTGGCCATATTATTTAAATAATCACAACTATTAGAAAGCAGGTCATAAGCCGGGTTCTGTTCATCTTAAATAAGATGGGCAATCATCTATCTAGGGCTGGAATTACTTCGCAGTCTCAAGCGGCACTTAAAAGTAGATTGTGTAATGGTCATAAATCTACTAAGCCTTGCTCCCAGCCGGGGTTTACCTAGCCAACACTTCTCAATGTTGCTGGTGCGCTCTTACCGCACCCTTGCACCCTTGCCATACAAAAGTATTAGGCGGTATGTTTCTGTGGCACTATCCTCACGGTTACCCGTACTGGGAATTACCCAGCAAGCCTGACCATGTGGGAGCCCGGACTTTCCTCAAAAAAGTTTTATTTTGGAAACAAAATAAAACTTTTTTGCGATTGCCTCTCCTGCTTTCATTTAGCATAGTACTTATTACTCCAAAAATCATCTATTGGGGCTGTAGCTCAGCAGGATAGAGCAACGGTTTCCTAAACCGTAGGTCGTGGGTTCGACTCCCGCCAGTCCCGTTAAAGTAATAAACTATATGTAGTATGTGTGCAAACATGCCACTCTCTAGCTAGCGTATATTTAGTAATAACTATTTTATGCCTAAGTTGCATGATATGCGTTTAAAGCTCTTAATTCAACAAGAGCATGAACGTATTTCTAAATCTCAACCTAATGATTTAGATCTTTCGATAGTTCAAGCGAGATGTTTATGCTGGCTTGCTTTATTGACTGAAGCTCACGAAGATCAAGCAAATGATGCTGAAAAAAGAGGAGATGCCGAACAAGCAATGGGATGGTTTGCTGATTCTATGAGATTAAGAGATGTCATCAACTTGGTTACTAGTATTGAGATACCTTTGCCAGATAGTCCAGATTCACTTGATGAAAATGACGAATTATTGGATGGTCCTACAATTATGCCCAAATAGTGAGATGATATTAAGTAGAGTTATATTTTCTTTTGGCTGAAGAACCATGTCAATGCTCTGATTGTAAGAGATTTTATAAAGAGCATGATCGTCTTATTAGAGAATTTCCTACTTTTAAGCATCAACAAGAATTAAATTGGGCATCTATTCAATCTTTCAGAACTCTTTGTAGTAAGGTTACTAGTGAATTGCAGAGACAATTATCTGAAAAAGAATCCAATGAGGATAAAAGTCCAGAAGATCTCCACATTTCTGATATAGAAATTACTGAAGCTTTAGATGAACTTGAAAGTGTTAATGCTTATTTATATTCAATTGAAGCATTGATGGAAAGAATTTTTGATATAAAAATCTCAACCAATATTGAATCTAAATTTCAAGAAATTGCAAACGAATTGGCTCCAGACCCATTAAATGTGGATAGATTAATATTGAACAGATTATTTCATCAAACTCCAGATTTCCCAGATAAGAAAAATATTAATTAGTTAATTTTTCTACATCGCAAGTAATCTCTACAGGCATTGGAGATACTTTCCAAATGGATTTGCAGTACTCTCGAATAGATCTATCTGATGAAAAATAACCTGATCTTGCAGTATTTAATAATGCCATTTTATTCCAAGAGTTTTTGTTATTCCAGCATTTACTCACTTCATCCTGTTTTTTTAAGTAGTCTTCAAAGTCAGCCATCACAAAAAATGGGTCATATCCAGTCAAGCTATTTAATAAAGGTTTAAATAGTTCTTTATCCCCGTTACTAAAGTGGCCAATTTCAATTAAACGTATTAACTCTTTCAGTTCTGGACATTTTTCAATATAGGTTTTGGGCGAGTAATTATTATTTTTTAAATCCATAATTTCACTTTCAGTTTTTCCGAAAAGAAAGAAATTCTCTTTCTTTACAAGGTCTCTTAATTCCACATTAGCTCCATCTAAGGTTCCAATAGTCAATGCTCCATTCATGGCAAACTTCATATTTCCAGTTCCAGATGCTTCTTTTCCAGCAGTTGAAATTTGTTCTGAAAGATCTGTAGCGGGATAAACGATTTCACCAAGCTTTACATTATAGTCCGGTAAAAAAACAACCCTTAATAGACCATCCATATCTGGGTCAGAATTCACTACATCAGCAATACCATTAATGAATCGAATCATTAGTTTTGCCATAAAGTAACCTGGAGCAGCTTTACCTCCAAAGATTATTGTTCTTGGGACTTCATACTTGTTTATACCGTTTTTGATTCTTAGATATTGAGCGATAATTTGTAAGGCGTTTAAATGTTGCCTTTTATATTGATGAATTCTCTTTACCTGAACATCAAATAAACTTGATGGATCGACAAGTATACCTGTTTTTGAATGGATAAAGCTAGCTAATTTTCGCTTACCATTTAGTTTGGTTTCTTCAAATTGTTCTAAAAAATTGGTGTCATCTTTTTTTCTCTCTAACTTTTTCAGAAGTTCCATATTGGTTATCCAATCAGGACCTACTTCTTTTTCAAGAAGGGAAGATAAGGATGGATTTGAGAGAGCAACCCATCTTCTTGGAGTAACTCCATTAGTAACGTTAGTAAATTTGTCAGGCCATAATTTTGCAAATTCAGGAAGAAGTTGCCTTTTAATTAGATCTGAGTGAAGAGCTGCTACCCCATTTATATGATGTGCTCCAATTGTAGCTAAGTGAGCCATTCTTACTGATTTGGACCCTTCTTCATCAATGATTGAGAGTTTTTGAAGGATTTTGTCATCACCAGGATAACGTAGTCTTAATTGTTGTAGAAATCGCCAATTAATTTCATAAATAATTTCTAGATGTCTAGGGAGGAGATCATTAAATAAACCTAAATCCCATTTTTCTAAAGCTTCTGGAAGTAAAGTATGGTTTGTGTAAGCAACTGATGAGGTTGTTATGTTCCAAGCTTTATCCCAACCTACTTGATATTGGTCAATGAGAAGTCGCATTAATTCTGCTACAGCAATAGCAGGATGAGTATCATTTAATTGGACTGTCCAATGTCTAGGAAATTCAGTTATTGGTATTGATCTTTTTTCAAGGCTTCTTAACATATCCTGAAGAGAACAACTTACGAAAAAGTGTTGTTGTTTGAGTCTTAATCTTCTACCTTCATCAGTTCCATCGTTTGGGTAAAGAACTTTTGAAAGAGTTTCAGATGCAACTTTTTCTTCCACTGCTCCATAGTAATCACCAATATTGAAGGCATAAAAGTCAAAACTTTCTGTTGCATCAGCTCTCCATAATCTTAATCTGTCACATGTATTTACTCTGT
>CACGNA010000011.1 GCA_902574425.1 uncultured Prochlorococcus sp.
GTTTTTGCATTAATTTTATTTTGATTTATATATTCTGCAAGATTCCTTTGATGACAAAAGGGGGTTGGATAAGTGCTGGTATTTTAGGAACAATTTTGTGGGGATGTTTGTCCTGGCAGGGATGGATGTCAGTTGTAATTTATTTATTATTTGGCTCTCTAGTTACCAAAATAGGTTTTAAATTTAAGAAAGAACAAGGAATAGCCGAAAAAAGAGGTGGTATAAGAGGCCCTGAAAATGTATGGGGCTCAGCAGCCACAGGATTATTTCTTGCGATGATGACCAAATTTAATGCTGCTAACGTACTTTTGTTTGAAATAGGTTTTGCTGCAAGTTTTGCTGCAAAGTTGGCGGATACTTTTGGTAGTGAAATTGGAAAAAGGTTTGGGAAAGATACATATTTAATTACTTCACTTAAAAAGGTTGAGAGAGGAACTGAAGGCGGAATAAGTTTAGAAGGAACATTAGCTAGTGTCTTAGGATCAATATTTATGACTTATATAATGCTTAGACTATCAATTATTTCTACAAAATCCCAATTCATAATTGTTTCACTCTCGGGATTTTTGGCAACACTTTCTGAAAGTATTATTGGTGCTAAATTTCAAAATAAATATAAATTAAGTAATGAAATGGTAAATGCTATTCAGACAAGTATTGCTTCTGTTTTTGCAATCTTTGCTCTTATTTTATATTCATATTTTTTAAATTAAAAATATTTGGAAAGAATTAGGATTCCTTCCATTTTGTAAGAATCTCCCAGCTCTTAAGTCTTTGAAAAATCCAGAAATGACCTTCGGAATTTAGGTGAATTCCATCATACGTAATCCAATTTTTACTCCTTTTATCACAGTACATTTCTCTAAAAGTAGGTAGAAATGGGACATTCTGATTGAGGCATACTTCCTCCATTCGCCTTTCATAAGAATTACAAAAATCATTTGAGTACCATAGACATCCTGCGAACGGCATTTTGCTTTCGTCAACCGGTGTCAGACCAATTACAAAGACATTTGTTTGAGATTTCATTTCATTAATTAGTCTCTCTAATCCATATTCAAATCCATCTATATCTAATTGATGTCTTCCGTTTTTCTGACCAATTGCTGCAGTGTCGTTAAGACCAACATTTAGCAGGATTGCTTTAGGTTTATTCCTTCTCGTTTCACCTCTAGAGGACCACTCTTCTTCCCATCTAGATGAAACTTTTTCTATCCCATCTCCCCTAACGCCAAGTTGATAAATAACTGGCCCATTGTGGTTATTGCACCAATCTTTTCGTAGCCTCTCGCACCATCCGCCACCTTCATTATCTCCCCATCCATAAACTGAGCTATCTCCAATTACAACTAGCTGTTTTGGTAAACTAATCACTATAACCGGAAAAAATAATTACTTGATTAAACAAAATATTCTTACAAATCAAGTTAAACTATTTTTGATTTTACCATTAATTAATTCGCCTAATATTGCGATGGAGCTATAAGCTATCAAAACTATGGTAACTTCTTGCCATGCGAAGGAACTTATTGATTCTTGCAATTGCCAACCAAGACCAACACTTCCAATAACCCCAACAATTGCAGTTTCTCTAATAATTATGTCAGATCTATAAGCGCAATATGCTAAATAACTTTTTGCTTGTTGAGAAAATAAACCTAAAAGCCAACTAGTCTTTTTTGAGATTCCTAAAGATTTCATTGCGATATAATTTCTCTTGTCTTGGCTATCTAGGTTTGTGAAAAGTAGTTTGCTTGTAATGCCAGCGTTATGAAGACCTAGTGTTAAAGCTGCTAAAGATAAAGAAGGATTATTAAAAGTTAATAGAGTTAGAAGTATTACAGGTGTAGGTATTAAACGAAATAAAAATGCAAAAATTTTTATAAGAATTTTAGAAGTATTGTTGTTAAAAAATCCTATTACTAATGGAGGTAAACTAATTGCAATTCCTGTCGATAAAAGACTTAAAATTATTGTTTCCAATATAAGTTTTAATAAATCAAATAATCCTAAATCTGAGCTTGATTTAAATAGAGAAGTAACAGAATTAAAATTTTCAAAATTATTATTAAAAACAAAATAAATAAAATATGAAAAAGAAAGTAAGATTGTTATAAAAAAAAACTGCAATAAAAAATATAGATAGGATTTTATTTGTATGGTTAAATTTTATATTTTTGAATATTAATCCAGAAAGAATTATCAAAATTGCTAAGGACCATAAATAAGTCCATAACTCTCTAAAATTCAAAGTTTGGAAAGATAAAAAAATACTAGTGCCTATTCCTCCAATCCCAAAAAGTCCTAAAATTACCGTACTTCTTATTGAACATTCTAATCGATATAAACCAAAGTTTTTAAATGTATTTATTACTGGATTCCATATTAAAGTTATTAAAGAAGAAAATTTAGGTGCATTTATTTGGTTGATAGATTCCAAACTTTTGTCGTCAATAGTTTCTAATTGTTCAGCAAAGACTTTTGAATTTACAGCAATATAAGGAATACATATAGCTATTATTCCTATTGAAAAATTTATGCCATATATATGCATTAATATTATTCCCCAAACTACTTCATGAATAGATCTAATTATTGTTAGAAAAAACCTTATTATGCTGTAGAAAAAATTTGGAATATTAAAGATTTTATAAAAAATATTTGAGGATAATATTCCAAAAATTGCTCCAAAAATAATACTTACTAACCAACTAGAAAAACCAATTAAGATAGTTTCATTTAATCGATTAATTACGGTAATAATAATTTCATTATCGATCTTGGGATTAAATGCAGAAATTAAGAATTCTTGGAATAAATTAAATCCTCCAAAATGTAAGTTGGTTATTAATTGATACCCTAGAGGTATGAAAACCAAAATTGGAAGAAAAGATAATGAGGTATAGTTTAATTTTAATTTATTCAACAAATTAATATATTTTGTCTAAATGAAGCTTCTTTAAGTTAGTTCTTTTAATATTGAAAAGAATTTTACCATCCCTTATTCCAATAACTTTATCAAAATCGTTCAGCAAATCTAATCTATGTAATGCAACGAATGTTGTCTTTGGGGATTTTAAATTGTTTTTATCAATATTTTCTAGCAGTAGGTTTTTAATTCTTTTTATCAATTTGGGATCCAAATTATTAAAAGGCTCATCTGCAAATAATATATTTGACCCTTGAATTAATGATCTAGCTATAGCCACCCTTTGTTTTTGCCCCCCAGATAGTTTTCTGATTTTTTTGTCGTAAATAGAGTTATGAAGTCTACATAATTGCATATATTTATGAGCCTTCTTAAAAGAACTTATATTTAGCAAATTTTTAAAGGCGAAATAAAGATTTTTTTCCGCTAGGAGTCCACAATTAACATTTTGTTCTGCTGAGAGATCTTCTATTAATCTTAAATCTTGCCAAATAGTTGTGATCTTGCATTTTTGCTTTCTATCTAATTCCTCGAAACTTTTATTGAATAATTTAACCTCACCTTGAGTTGGCTTGATAGTGCCATTAAGCACTGATATAAGAGTAGTTTTTCCTGAACCGCTTTTACCTAAAAGTGCAATTTTCTCCCCTGAATTGATTTTTAAATTTACTTTATTTAGAATCATATTATTTTCGTATTTATAAGATATATTTTTTAATTCTAAGAGAGTATTATTCATCTAATTTTATTTAATTTCCTCCCGATTTCCTCTATATTTTTATAATGTTTTGCTTCTGCATTAATAAATCTTTTTGCATTGAACATATCTAATATCTTTTTATGTGATTTTTTATTTATATCTAAATTTAGAATTACTGATTTAAGTTGTTTGGTAAACCCTTCCCCGAATCTATTTTCAAGATCCCCTTGAGCTACCCAATGATAGTCAAAATATTCTGGGGTAATCCAGAATAATTCTAAATTATTTGTTCTTTTGGGATTGTTTTTAAGATTGTTTTCCCAAACTTGTTTATTTAAAGCTCCAGCATCAAATGCCCCACTATTAACTAAAGCTATTGTGGCATCATGACTCCCACTAAACCCTGCTTTTTTACCTTTAAAGTGTTTGATCTCTAACCCTGCTTGATTTAAGAAATATTCTGGCATTAATCTTCCGGAAGTTGAGTTTTCAGAGCCAAAAGTAAATCTTAAATTCTTGAGTTTTTTAAGTCCTTTAATGTTTGAAATTGAGTTAATTTCTAAATTTTTGTTTACTATAAAAACACTTTTAAATTCCTTATCGATGTCTCTTTGAGCTATGACAATTGAATTAGGAGTTTGTAATCTTGCCTGAACTCCTGATAAACCGCCAAACCAAACTAAATCTAAATCTTTAGTTCTAAATCCAGTGACTGCTGCAACATAATTAATAACAGGAATGTATTTAACTTCTACATCGAGTTGTTTGGATAATTCTTTTGAAAATAAATTAAATCTTTTGTCCAAAACATCTTGGTTTTGATCAGGTATTGCTCCAACTTTTAAAACTTTGGGATTTGAAAATACAGGTGATGAAAAAATAGAAAATAATAAAGATGAACTTAGTAATAAATTTTTAAAATTAAACATTTTTTAGTTTAAATTAATAATATTTAGAAATTGCTTCTTGGAGCCTATTTAGCCCATCTTTAATTTTAGCTTCTGAGGCTGCACAAGAAATTCTAATACATTCATCAACCCCAAAAGCTTTTCCAGGTACAACAACTAATCCATAATCTTGAAGAACTTTTTTGCAAAAATCAACAGAAGTAATTGAGGAGTCGGGTAATCTTGGAAATGCGTAAAATGCGCCGTTAGGTTCTTGAATATAAATCCCATTTATATTTTTAAGGCCCTCATAGAGAAGACTTCTTCTTTGATCATAATGACTATTAATCGTTGAGAAAAACTCATTATTTATTTTTAAAGCCTCCAAAGCACCTTTTTGAACAAAAGAACAAACATTACTTGTACTTTGACTTTGTAATGCTGAGGATGCTTTGATCACATCTTTGGCCCCTACTAAATAACCTATTCTCCAGCCAGTCATTGCCCATCCTTTTGCAAACCCATTTATTATAAAAATTCTCTCTTTTAAGTCATTTGCTAATGTAGATAAACTGTAGTGATTAAATTCTTTTTTTAGTATTAGTTCGTAAATCTCATCAGAAAGAATATTGATATTTGGATTTTCTCTGGCTATTTCAGCAATTTGCAATAACTCTTCCTTTGACATTACTCTCCCAGTCGGGTTATTAGGAGAATTAATAATTATAAATTTAGTTTTTGAGGAGATTTTAGACTCCAAATCTTTTATATCTATTTTAAATCCATCTTCAGCAGAAGAATTTGTAATGATTGGCTTTCCACCAGCCAACCTAACCATCTGGGGATAACTTAGCCAGTATGGAGCAGGTATGATAACCTCGTCTCCATCATTTAATAAAACCTGGAAAAGATTATATATTGCTTGTTTAGCTCCATTTGTGACCATTACATTTTCAAATTCAATATTTAAATTGTTTTGAATTTGAAGTTTATTTGCAATTGCTTTTCGGAGATCTAAATTTCCCGCTGCAGGACCGTATTTTGTAAATCCATCAAATATAGCTTTACTTGTGGCTTCTATAACTTCTTTTGGGGCATTAAAATCAGGTTCCCCAGCACTTAAATTGCAAATATCTACTCCCTCTGTAGCTAATTGATTCGCTTTGGCGCTTATCTGGAGTGTAAGAGAAGGCTCAATAGAAAGTGCCCGCTTAGATAAATTTACTTTACTCATTGATTTATAGCTTTTCAAATATGACTTTTAATAATGACAAATGCATAAATTAAGATTAAGTAAAAGTATCATAAAATGGTTTAATTTAGTTTATTTTCTTAATTTATTTTATTTTCATGTTTTCACTTCTTAAGATAAAAAATATTTAAATTTTATTTTCGGTGAAAAGGTTAGTTATTGGAAGAGGAAGTGTATTTGCGGATTTATTAATAATTGGTGAAGCCCCTGGAGCACAGGAAGACTTAGAGGGAAAACCTTATGTAGGCAAATCTGGTAACTTATTAAACGAATTGTTGAAAAAAGCTAGGATTGATTACAAGGAAGATGTTTATTTTTGTAATGTAATTAAATGTCGGCCACCAAAAAATAGAAAACCTACTTCCAGAGAAATTAATATTCATAAACCTTGGTTATTACAGCAAATAAAACTTGTTGATCCGAAATTTATAGTACTTACTGGTTCGACTGCTATGAGAGCAATTTTAGAAGTGAAAGATCCTATAAGTAATCTAAGAGGTCAATGGATTAAAAAAGATGGGAGAGAAATTATGGTGATTTTTCATCCATCTTATTTGATGAGATTTCCTTCAAAAGAAATCAATAAACCTTATCATCTGACTTTAAAAGACCTAGAGAATGTGAGTAGTAAACTATATGCCTTATAATTTAGTCAATCCTTTTTGAATATCAAGAATTTTAATGTCATTAACTCAATCAAAAGAGGTTAATAGTCTCTCCAAAAGATATTCAACTCATATTGAGAGGAGGGTAACTAGAACAGTAATGGTTGGTGATATAGCTATTGGAAGTGATTATCCAGTAAGAGTTCAATCCATGATAAATGAAGATACTATGGATGTCGAAAATTCTTACTTTGCTATCAAAAGGCTACATGATGTAGGTTGTGAAATAGTTAGATTAACTGTTCCTTCCTTAGCACATGCAAAAGCCGTAGGTGATATAAAAGAAAAATTATTAGAAAATAATATCAACATTCCCTTGGTAGCTGATGTTCATCATAATGGCATGAGAATTGCAATGGAGGTTGCAAAACATGTTGATAAAGTAAGAATTAATCCTGGATTGTTTGTATTTGAGAAATCAGACCCTACAAGAACTGAATATACAGATGAGGAATTTGAAACTATTAAACAAACAATACTTAAAAGATTTACCCCTTTAGTAGAAGTTTTAAAGACTGAAAACAAAGCTCTAAGGATTGGAGTTAATCATGGATCTCTATCTGAGAGAATGCTTTTTACTTATGGAGATACTCCATTGGGAATGACAGAATCTGCGATGGAGTTTGTCAAAATTTGTGATGAGCTTGATTTTCATAACATAATTATTTCTATGAAAGCTTCCAGGGCCCCAGTCATGATGGCAGCTTACAGGATGATTGCAGATAGACTTGACTCAGAAGGATATAATTATCCACTGCATTTAGGAGTGACGGAAGCTGGTGATGGTGATTATGGAAGGATTAAAAGTACTGCCGGAATCGGAACTCTTTTAGCAGAGGGATTAGGAGATACTATTAGGGTTTCTTTAACAGAAGCCCCAGAGAAGGAAATCCCAGTTTGCTATTCAATTTTGCAATCTTTAGGATTAAGAAAAACGATGGTTGAATACATCAGTTGCCCTAGTTGTGGGAGAACACTTTTCAATCTAGAAGAAGTCGTAGACAAAGTTAGGAAAGCTACTTCACATTTGACTGGTTTAGATATTGCAATAATGGGATGTATCGTAAATGGGCCAGGAGAAATGGCAGATGCTGATTATGGTTATGTTGGGAAAGGTAAAGGAACTATTGCTTTATATAGAAGGAAAGAAGAGATAAGAAGAGTACCTGAAGATGAGGGAGTTAATGCTTTAATTCAACTTATCAAGGATGATGGAAAGTGGATTGAACCTTAAGGAGTTGTCAAGGTTTGAAATTTTAAATATTTTTTTTTATAATATAGAAAAATTGATTCTTTAAAAATAAGAAAATTGCTTAGAAAAAAATTTATTATATTATTTGCGACAACCTTTTCTGGGATGTTTTTTAATAATTTTGCAGAAGCAACAGTTTTAAATAATAGTTATAAAGAAGTAATTGATCATGTTTGGCAAATTGTATATAGAGATTTTCTTGATTCAAGCGGTAAATTTCAAAAGTCTAATTGGATTAAGCTAAGAAAAGAAGTTTTATCAAAAACATATTCAGACAGCAATGAAGCATATGATTCGATTAGAGATATGCTCTCTAAGTTAGATGATTCTTATACAAGATTTTTAGAACCTAAGGAATTTAATCAAATGAGAATTGATACCTCTGGTGAATTAACTGGAGTTGGTATCCAAATAGTTAAAGATAAAGAATCTGATGATTTAATAATTATTTCTCCCATAGAGGGCACTCCTGCATTTGATGCTGGAATTAAAGCTAGAGATAAAATATTATCTATAGATGATATTTCTACTGAAGGCATGAATATAGAGGAGGCCGTGAAATTAATAAGAGGAGAAAGAGGTACTAAAGTAAAGCTTGAAATTCTTAGAGGTTCTAAATCTTTTTTTAAGATTTTATCAAGAGAAAAGATTGAAATAAAATCTGTATCAAGTAAAGTCAATCAATCCAAAAACGGTTTATTAATTGGCTATGTGAGAATTAAACAATTTAATGCAAATGCATCAAAAGAGACTAGAGATGCTATTAAAGATTTAGAAACAAGAAAAGTTGCAGGATATGTTCTTGACTTGAGAAGTAATCCAGGAGGCTTATTAGAATCAAGCATTGATATCTCAAGGCACTTCATTAATAAAGGAGTAATAGTAAGTACAGTCAGTAAAGATGGTTTAAAAGAAACAAAAAGAGGAAACGGTAAAGCTCTAACAAAAAAGCCCTTAGTGGTCTTAGTTAATGAGGGTTCTGCTAGTGCTAGCGAAATAGTTTCTGGTGCAATAAAAGATAACAAAAGAGGAAAATTAGTTGGGAAGAAAACGTTTGGTAAAGGTCTAGTTCAATCTATGAGAACACTAGTTGATGGTTCAGGTTTAACTGTTACAGTCGCTAAGTATTTAACTCCCAACGGCACTGATATAAACAAATCTGGAATTATTCCTGACATAGAAGTGAAAATGAATATCAACCCTATTCTCCAAAGAGAGATTGGAACTAGAAAAGATAAACAATATAGAGCTGGTGAAAAAGAGCTAATAAATATAATTAATAGAAAGAATCAGATAAGTGAATTTAAGCCTAGCACTACAAACCTTAATGCATTCCTAAAAATTAATAAGGAAGATAAAGTGTTTTCATTTAATTAATTACTCATATCCAGCATTCTCTTTATTGGTACATAAGCTCTTCTTATTATTTCTGGGTCAAGTTCGATAGACGGGGAATTGTTTTTCAAACAATCTAGAATTTTTTCTAAAGTATTTAATTTCATATATGGACACTCGTTACATTTACAACCTTCTATATCTGGAACTTCAATGAAGATTTTATTAGGTTCTTTCTTCTTCATTTGATGGATTATTCCAGGTTCAGTTAATACCATGTATGTTTTAGATGGATCTTTACTTACGAAATCAAGCAGTTTACTTGTTGATCCAATAAAATCTGATAGAGTTAGTAAATTTTCCCTACATTCAGGATGAGCAATGACTTTTGATCCTGGATTTTGATATTTTAATTTTAGTAGTGCTTCTTCACTAAATGATTCATGAACAATACAGCTGCCAGGCCATAATTTAAGATCTCTTCCTGAATTTTTCTGTACCCATCTCCCAAGGTTCTGATCTGGCGCAAATATTATCTTTTTATCTTCAGGTATCTTTTTAACTAATGAGACTGCATTACTGCTTGTACAAATCAGATCACTTTGCGCTTTTACTTCTGCAGTGCAATTTATATAACTTACGACATAATGATCTGGATTTTCTTCCCTAAATTTTTGAAATTTATCTGAGGGACAATCGTCTGCTAATGAGCATCCTGCGTCAATATCTGGTAATAGGACTGTTTTATTTGGGCTAAGTATTTTTGCAGTTTCGGCCATAAAGTGTACACCGCAAAAAATTATTATATCTGCATCATTATTTGCAGCTTTCCTAGATAGATCTAATGAATCACCAATGAAATCTGCAATTTCTTGAATCTCTGGAGCTTGATAATAGTGCGCAAGAATAATGGCATTAGCTTTTTTGCAACGCTCCTTTATTTCAGAAATCAAATGCTCTTCAGTTTGAAAGGATTTCTGTTCAGCAGTAGAATTTATACTGGTCAGGATTTAGAATATCTCTAAATAGATTATATGCCTTTAAACAGAAAAAAATCTGACAAATTTAAAAATTGCTATTGTTGGTGACTGTCATGGTCAATGGTCTGAATTAGACTTGAAAGTTTTATCGATTATTAAACCTAATATTGTTTTATTTGTTGGTGATATTTCTGATGGAAGTGTCAAAATAATAAAAAAAATCAATGAGATCAAAATTCCTACTTTTGTGATTTTAGGAAATCATGATAAAGGTAAGGATTCTACAGGTGAAATTCTTTCAAAGCAGATACGTGTTCTTGGTGAAAAATATTGTGCATGGGATTTAAAAGTTTTTAATAATCAAATTAATTTACTTTCTGCGAGACCATGTAGTTCTGGAGGCGGTTATTATCTTTCAAAAGAAGTTAAAGGCGTTTATGGACCTATCACCGAACAAGATTCAATAAATAAAATTATCAAATGTTCAGAGGAGACTATTGAAGATATCCCTTTAATAATTATGTCTCATGCTGGCCCTTCTGGTTTAGGCTCAGAACCTAAAAGCATTTGTGGGAAAGACTGGAAAATACCCTCTTTAGATTGGGGAGATAGAGATTTGTCTGTGGCTATTTCTCAAATACAAAAGAAAAGAAAAGTTGAGCTTGTAATTTTTGGTCATATGCACAATAGGCTTAAAAGAAATCTTGGTTTAAGAGAGATGTTTAAAATTGATAGCAAAGGAACAATTTATTTCAACACTGCTGTAGTGCCAAGATATAAAACCGATGAAGATGGGAAATTATTAATTAACTTTTCATGGATTGAGTTTAAAAAAAAGGAATTAATAAATGTTTCTCATCGATGGTATTCAGAGTCTGGTGAAATTTGTGAAGAAGATAAATTTTTTTAGAATTAGATATTCTTGATCATATTTTAAGTGCTCTTGGGCTTTTTATATCTTGTAAACAATGTTTGAGATAAGATATAGCCCGCAATTCCTGCGGCTGTAAAAGCTAAACCATTTTTAAATAAAGGTAATAAATCATTTGTTCTGGATATTATCGGTGCTAAACCAAAAATTCCAAATAACATTCCCCATAAGGGAGAAAGAAGAGCTAAAAATCCAATTGATATGACTTGACCTTCTTTTCTTGGGGCAGATGCGAAACCTGCTACTAAACCTCCAAGAATGGAAGTACATAAAGTCCATACATATTGCTCTTTGGGTAGGCCAGGGACAACTTGACACCCTCCTCTTTCAAGGCAAATCTTTACTGAATTAATTGCATCTAATACTGCACCATCCTCACCGTGATCTTTCACATAATATTGATTACCAAATCTTGTTTGAAGTTCAACCCAAAATAACCTTGGCATAAAATTAAAATAAGCCTCTCCGACGTTAAAGTTCAGTAAATTTCCTCCTCTAGGATCTGCAACTATTAACAAACTTGTCTCATCTAAATCCCAATAGTCCTTTATTGCGCTACCAGGAGAACTCTCAAACTGAGATAAATATTTAATTTTCCACCCACTTTCAATTTCTAGTTTGTTGAGCTTATCCTCTAAAGATTTTTTCTGGTTAGGGCTTAATGTTTTAGCTAAATCAATCACGGGTGTTTTTTCTTCTGGTAAGAGATTTGGATTATTTATAGCGAAAACGGGTTTATGTGAAATTAAAACTAATATAGATAGAAATATTCCCAATAAATAGTTAATCTTTGAAGGCATAATTAAGTTTTATCTCTTTATATTTTCGCCGATGAATAGCTTACCTGCGAATAATCCAGATTGGTTAGTTAAAAAAATAATAAAAATGGGTGGGACTATAAGTTTTTATGACTATATGAATTTTGTTTTAAATGATCCTATTAATGGTTACTATGGCAGTGGTAAAGCTAAGTTAGGCGTTCGAGGCGATTTTGTTACATCATCATCATTATCAGATGATTTTACTTTTTTAGTTGGTAGACAAATAGAAGATTGGTTGATCCAGTTCAAAAGTATTCTTTTATCTCATCAGAAATTAGCTGTAATTGAATTTGGAGCTGGAGATGGAAGCTTTATGAGTGGATTAATTAAATATTTATTAGGAAGTAGCAAGAATCTTTTGAAAGGAGTTTCTTTTATAATCATTGAACCTAATAAAGGGATGGTAGAAAAACAAAAAAATAAATTGGAGGATTTCTTAAACTTAGGGATTGATATTTTATGGAAAGGTTTGGAAGAAGTAGAGGAAAATAATATCAATGGAATAGTTATTGCAAATGAGGTTTTAGATGCTTTGCCGGTAGAGAGAATTACTTTTTCAAAAGAAAAATTGTTTCGTCAAGCAGTATCTATAGACAAAAAATCCTGTAGATTATTTTTTGATGAAATGCCAATTACAAGTGAATTGGGAAAAAGTATCGAACTTGCTAAAAGTAAACTGGGGATAAATATTCCGCCTAAAGATGCCCTTGAAGGATGGACTACAGAATGGCATGTAGACAACTCAAAATGGTTAAAAGCTCTTTATGGGAGAATCAATAATGGAATCTTATTGATAATTGATTACGCCAAAGAAGCTGAGAAATATTATAACTCTAGGAATTCTGATGGGACGATGGTTACTTATAAAAATCAAAAAATGATGAATAATGTTCTAGATTCACCTGGAAATTGCGATTTAACATCTCATGTGTGCGTAGAAACTTTAATTAATGATGCTGAGAATCTAGGATTTAATACTGTTGGAATAACTAAACAAGGAGAGGCTTTGTTGGCACTTGGTTTAGCAGATAGACTTTATGGGATTCAGAAAGAATTTAAGGAGGATTTATCAAATGCCCTTTTAAGAAGAGAGGCATTACTGAGACTGGTTGACCCTGTGTGTCTCGGTGATTTTAAGTGGTTTGTTTTTAATAAGTTTAAAGAGAAGAAAATGAATATAAATTCAACCTGCTTGCGTTAAGAAAAAAACTTTAAAAATAATGAATCCTCTACGTCATCATATATATCCACTTCACCAATTTCCTTCGGTAAGATGAATCTCATTTTTCCATCACGAACTTTTTTGTCGCCCATAAGTATTGTTAGAACGTCTTCTTTATTTATTTTGGGGATCTCGGTAGGAAGATCGTAACTCTCCAAAAGATTCTGCTGTCTCTCTAATTCTTCTTGAGACCATAATCCTTTCTCAATTGCTACTTTTCCCGCAATATTCATGCCAATTGATATCGCCTCACCATGTAGAAATTTGCCGTATCCACATAAATTTTCAATAACGTGACCAAAAGAATGACCATAATTTAATATCGCTCTAACACCGTGTTCATGTTCGTCTTGAGAAACAATATGAGACTTTGTTTTAATTGAACTATTAATTATTTTAATTAAATATTCATTTTTTAGATTTATAAGTTCATTCTTGTTCTTTTCAATTTCTAAGTATTCGAAAAGTTCTTTATCTCTTATGACTCCGTATTTTATTACTTCGGCCATACCGGCACTAAATTCTCTTTTGGGCAAACTTTTCAAAGTTTCTGGATCAATAAAAACAGCTTTAGGTTGATTAAAAGCACCAATTAAGTTTTTGCCTTTAGGATGATTCACGCCTGTTTTCCCTCCGACAGATGAATCAACCATTGATAATAATGTTGTTGGAATCTGAATATATTCGATACCTCTCAACCAAGTTGCCGCAGCAAAACCACTGACATCTCCAACAATTCCTCCTCCAAGTGCAATGATTATTGAATTTCTATCTAAACCAAATTCAAATGCAACGTCATATATTTCACTTAAAGTTTTCAAGTTTTTATGAGATTCTCCGGCCTTGATAAGGAATATTTGGGCCTTAAAATTATTATCTTTTAAATTACTTAAGAATCTTTCTCCATATAAATTTGATATTTCTTCATTTGAAATCACAAGTATTTTTCTGTTTTTTGTTATTCCAATTTTTAAAAGTTCTTCGCAGATATTATTGAGTATTCCTCCTTCTAGAGTTACTTCGTATGACTTATCACCTAATGGAACTAATATTTTTCTCTTATTCACAATTAATTACCTAGTTTGGATTTATAAATATTTGGTTTTAAATACTTCTTATAATAGCAAAACCTAAGCTCTAAATACTTAAAAAATCAGTTGTTAAGAATCAGAAATCGTAATAAAATCAGCCTATGAGTTTAAAAAAAAATATAAAAAATATTAAGAAAAATTATTCTCTAGGAATAATTGGAGGTGGTCAACTGGCTTTGATGTTAACTGAGGCAGCAAAAAAAAGAAATTTAGAAGTATGTGTTCAAACAAAATCTTGTGAGGATCCTGCTGGTTCAAAAGCAGATTATGTTATTGAAGCTGATCCTTTAAAGATAAGGGGTAATAAATCATTAATTAATGAGTGTGAAACTATAATTTTTGAAAATGAATGGATAAAAATTGATAAATTAAATTTAATTGATAATAATGATATATTCATCCCAAGCCTCGATGCAATTAAGCCTTTAGTAGATAGGTTTTCTCAAAAACAACTAATAGATAATATGAATATACCCTGTCCAAAATGGATAAGTATTGAAGATTTTAAAAATCTCTCGGATGAGGAAATCAATAATTGGAGTTTCCCTTTAATGGCAAAATCAAATAAAGGTGGATATGACGGTAAAGGGAACAAAAAAATAAAGACAAAAGAAGATTTAGATTCTTTATTAAAAGATAATAATTCTGATGATTGGTTAATAGAAGAATGGATAGATTATGAAAAAGAACTAGCTCTTGTGGGTTCAAGAGATCATACTGGTAAGATTAGATTCTTTCCAATTGTTGAGACATTCCAATCAAACCATGTTTGTGATTGGGTTCTTGCGCCTGCAGCAACTGAATATGATTTAAACTTATTTGCAATAAATATTTTCTCTTCAATAGTAAATGAACTTAATTACGTTGGAGTTTTAGGTATTGAATTCTTCTATGGAGACAATGGTCTTTTAATTAATGAAATAGCTCCAAGAACTCACAACTCTGCTCATTTTTCTATTGAGGCTTGTTCTTCAAGCCAGTTTGATCAATATGTTTGCATTTCATCTGGAATAATGCCACCTGAAATTAAAATGAATTGTGAGGGAGCAATTATGATAAATCTTCTCGGATTAAAAAATAATTTCCCAATTTCAATGGAAACAAGATTTAAAATGTTATCTGAAATTGAGGGTTCTAATATTCATTGTTATGGCAAATCTCGAGAAATTCTGGGAAGAAAAATGGCTCATATCACATTTTTATTAAATGGTGAAACTCATTCAGAAAGATATGATGAAGCTCAAGTTTTATTAACTATGGTAAGAGACATTTGGCCATCTCCAAATGGATAAAAAAATAAGTTAGAGTTAATATACTGGATCTTTGGTTAAGTTCTTCTTTATGTGCTCTGATCTGACTCTCTTTCGACATGAGGAGACTGTCGTGATGCGGTAGTAAACCGATCTTGTAATCGGAAACGAAAGCCCACTTTGAATCCTCTTCTGGCTTTTCCAGGTCGATGCAGCAGAGAACTGACGGGGATCCGGTAAACCTCTTAAAAACCTGTTATATCAACGGTTTTTGAGGGGTCTTTTTATTACTATTATTATGGTGCCTTACCAGCTTGTCTTCCCATGTATAGGTAACACCACCAATTTCCTCTGTATAGAAAACACTTCAGTCTCCCCTGTATACATGACGATTCTTTTATAGATGTATTACTCTGCCAAAACTAAATAACATCAACTCCAATCTGGAGGTTCTGGAATATCTTGTTCTTCCTCTTCTGCCTCTTTTCTTTGCATCTCTTTAAATATTCCTATTCGAATCTTTGTGAAGTACAGAAGTTGACTATATTCATTATCGTTCCATTTAGAGATGGGAGTTCCATCCCTATGGATAATATTGAAATGTCAGATCTCATGTTAGAAGAATATTCCAAAAAAGATGTACAAGAAAATTAAAGGCTCAATAATCTATTGAGTCGATAGTCAATCATCTCTTAATTTTGATGAGGGTAAATAATTTTTTTTCCAAAATACTTGACGATCCATTTCCAATGCATTTATATTAATAGTACAGATGTATTACTAAGGAATGACTTTAGGAGGAGCTAATGTTTGGACTAATTTTTCTTACGGTTATCGTAATGAGTCCCCAAGTGGTTGGTTGCTTAGTCCAGACCGCAGCAGATTAATTTTATTTACAAGGAATAAAAAATCTCCAAGAAATAGTATGAGAATTTTTGCTCATACATATTATGCAAATGATCTTGGTGAGCCAATGGCAATTAAATCATCAACACAAATGTATTTGGATAATGCTTGGGATAAATGGCATGACCTTCAATTAGAAGGTTGGACTTTTGAAGAACTTGAATTACCTGAATCAGTATGACTAACTTAAATCCAATCAAAAAGAAATTATCAAAAGTAGATAGAAAGATATCTATGCAAGACCCATCAAAATTATTAGCAGAATTTTTTAATGGTGTTGTCATTGAACTTGATGAAGAATATAAATATGACTCATAAAGAATTAATAGATCAAGTTTCCGCAAATTTATTTAAACAAAGTGGAAAGTTAGAAAGCAGAAGATCTTGGTTGGCAATGAGAAATTATCTTGAACAATTAGACAGCGAACAACTTAAATCCATGCTTAAGGACCACGGATGATTTAAAAACTTTATTTAGTTTTTATTTTTTTCTTAATTCTCAGAAAACCGTAAGTTGCAAAGCCAACCAAAAACATATCCAAGTAAATATGCCAAGTAGGAAAAATCTGGTGTATTAATTCCATTAACGTTTTATTGCCACTTGCCAATAAGGATAATCTAAATTTGATTTTTCTCTAATCAATTGTAATTTTCTAGAATTTATTTTTACTACTATTCCATCTGTTGGATATTTACTAAAAAGCTTCCCTTCTAGCCATTGTTTTCTAAATACTTCAACTTGGCTCGTAAAGTTGCATGAAATATCTTGAGGGATTGTAAAACCAAGCTTTGAAAGACTCTTTTTGGACTCATATTGGTTAAGTGTTGAATTAAGTATTTGAAATGCGCAGAAGCTAAGACTTTCAGAAAATCCTTCTTTAGCTCTTAGAAATCCAGAAGCGATTTTCTGGGAGATATTTGGACTTTGGTTGGGTGCATATAATTCACCTCTAACTTGAAGAACTCCTCGTAAAGGGAGATTATTGGGAATGTCTTGGACTTTAATAAGTTTACTTGTAACGTCTATCCCTTTTCGTGAAATTGCTTTCTCCAATATTCCATCCCTATATTGCAAAGCAACAGCACAACCATCAATTTTGGGTTCAATTAATAATCTGGTATCTACTAATAATCCTTTCAAAAATTCATCTATTGAATCCTTTTCTAATGAAGGTAAAACTAGTTTATTTTTCTTTTTAAAGTAATCACAACTAGGGTTTGTTCTCAATAAATTTTTTTCAAGTTGGTCGAACTGCTTATCAGAGATTAAAGCATTACCATTTCTATAATTATCGTCATACCATTCAATTCGTTCTTCTAAATAAGTCTTCATTTAATACGATGGCTTAAGTTTTTGGTCAGGTATCCAACTTGGTTTATCTATAATCCATTTTTCTCTATCTTCATATTTAACAGTCCATAAAAGAAATGAAGAAATTTCTTTTAGAGTTATGCCAACCAAATATCTTGTTTTTGGACTTATTGATACAAATCCAAATAATAATATTAATAAAAAAAGTTTAATCATACCTTTAATCATTTAAAAACTCAGCGTAATTTTTGCGAACTTTTTAATTAATGCAATTCTTATACCCTTCAATCTTTGCTAGTTCATCAATATTCAAACCTGTTTCTTCTAGTAAAGTTTCTCCTATATCGTCATTATTAAATTTAGTTAAAGCTCCTTTATTAGAGTACTTAATACATTGGTTTTTGTATTTTGCTTCTTTGATAACAGGTGATAAATAAAAACCAAACAAGATGATAAAAGCCCCATAGGTTACAACTTTTCTATGGTTTTTCCACCATTCATAAAATTTATTGGACACGAAAAATAAATGACTTTTTTCTATTTTAAATTGACTGTCAACAAATTACTTTAGAAATTTAAGGATTGGTTAATTTATTGTTTTTTCATTAATAGATTTAACCCAAGAATAATATCTTGATTTTCTAATCCTTTGCTCTTTCGAGACTAATCTATCCGCAGATTCTAGGGGTGATTCTCCTTTCTCAACTTTTGTTGTCATAGAAATACCAAAACCTTTTGCTTCAATTTTTGCAATGCCACCCTCTAAAAAAAATAAAAAAGACCAACCTTTGTTCCATCCTAAATAGAAGGGATTTCGATACATTGAATTCTTTTGGAGATACTCTTTAATGATATTTTCCTTTTCAAGGAGTTACTTGTATTCACTATTACCAAATAAGAAGTTTACGGCTGATTATTTCTGGAAAGTAATTTTAGTATTTAAATAATTACCAGAGGAATACTTGACGCCTAAGAGTAGTACATTTATATTAATAGTACAACCGTATTATCTTCATGACTTCAGGAGTCGCTAATGTTCGGACTTATTTTTATCGTAGCAGCCTTATTGACGCCCCAACTGGCTGGTTGTTTAACCAAAAAAGTGGGTTATTGATTTTTTTTGAGAGTCATAAGAAATCTGTATCTAATAACTTAAAAGTATACACTCACCTTTTTTATTCAAATGAATTAGGTGAACCAGCCCAGCTTAAAAATTCAAGACTTCATTCTATTGAGTGTGCTTATGAAACATGGAATGAATTAATTTCAGGAGGTTGGCAAATTGTTACTAATAAATTCCAGTAATCATGATTAAGGTAAATCCGTAAAAATGGGAATATCTAAAACGAAAACGTACAAAGATTTTTATTAATTGCAATCAATTTCGCTAAAGCACTACAGAAACTTTTACTATTGTCTTGATTTGTCTAAGATACGAAAAATGTATACCACAGTGTAATCATTTACTTAAAGGTTGAGAGTATTGGCAAAATAATAGGACTATATTTTCTCCTGAAGCTTCGTAATTATTCTTCAATTAAATTTTTCTAGGCATAGATATTTAATTATGTTAATAAAGCATTATTTTATACAACCTCAAGAAATCTTTTTAATTATTTTAATAATTATGATTCAATTTTACTTTTCCATATTTCTATTAGTTGTGCTTACTTTTTTTGCTCTTTTGTTGGATGCACCAGAATTGGCTTCTTTAATTCAAACATTTTAGAAAATTATAAATCAGCATTTTTACTGATTTACTTTCTTTATACGTAGGGCGTAAGTTTAACTTGTTGAATCGGAGGGATCTAATGATTGATAGTCCACCAGAGGAGTTAGATTATAAAATTAAAATCTAGATAAAACTAATGCTAAATTTGGAATGAATCTTCTATTTGAGATTCATTCCTTTTTAATTTCAATCTAAAAAAAGTGAAATTATAAATATTAAATTTTTAAAATGTAAAACTATTTTTATTGAAATAATTTGATGCCACAGGCACTTCTATATAGTGGGTAACTTTACCTGAATCCAAAACCAGTTTTTTGTCCTTCCTTTTCTTCCCATTCGTTCATAAGTAGTTTTAGTAAACTTTTAACTTCTAAATTCGAAGCATCAGTATCTTTTTGAAGATTTATACATATGTTTTTGATTTCCTCATAGGCATTATCAATAAATATTGTTTTTTGATCTGGAATAGCCATAGAATTTTAAAGAGCTCCATTACAATTGAATCCACTACAGTTAATAACTCTAAAAATATTCATTACAAAGTTGTGGAATCTTTCATCATAAAAAAATGCCCAGGTAGTAAATATAGCAAAACCAGATACAGCAAAAGCAGCATATTGCAGCCAATGTATGCCATAGCTATCTAATCCATTTTTATCAAAATCAGAATTACTCAATTTCTGTTTTTGCATATAATAAAAAGTTTTTTTTTTAAAAGAGAGTTTGTTTTGTACGTGAGATTTTTTTTTAAATCTTAAATAAATTAATGGCTTAAATAAAACCAGGAATTATCCACCCAAACATGCCGTAGTTTATTATTAAAACTAAAAAACCAATCATAGCTAATCTACCATTTGTTATTTCGGCATTTTTCCAATATTTACCCATATAGTTTTTAATTGTTTTTGAATTTTTATCTATCAAATAATTAGGTTCTAAAGGCTCCTTTAACCTTTTAATCGCATATAAAGAGAATTGGATTGTAATTGCGATAATAACAACTATAAAACTAGTAAGGGCATCCATTTTTAGATTTTATATGTGATCAATTAGTAAGCCAAAGAGGAAATGACATTTGTATGCATCTAACATTTCCTAATATCTGCTTTATTGACAGAGGAAAACTTAACTTTAATTATTAATGAATGTAACATATCTAAAAAAAAATAGTATGAATTCTTACTTTTTATTTGGATTTAAAGTTTAAAAAGACTTTTATGTTACATATATGTGTCAGTTATATCTAAAGAATGGTCTTAATGGAATTAACGAATCAGCTTTAAGGTTTTATTTCTCCATATCTAGTGGGTATTGAAAAGTTTTCAATAAGATTATATTTTCAATTTAATTTATTTAAGATAATTTTAATAAATAAGAATGATTATTTTTGTTTAATTTCGGGAAGGTAGAACTTATTGCCTAATGTATAACCAATTGACATAAGTACCAAACCAATAAGTTGAGGTAAATGAGAATTTGCAAGAGAGATTTTTTCAATCATTTCTCAATCCATAAAAGATTATAATAGTAAATTTTTTTTAATTCCGTAAACTTATATTTTTTTTGATTCTTTAATCTCACCAGATTTTTTTAGTGAATTAAAAAGTCTTTCATTTTCTGTTTTTAAATTTTCTAATGCAGATTTTGTGAATTGCTCTTTAGCCTCAAATTTTGGTGAACTTATGACTTTTTTATTAGGAAGTTTTCTCTTCGGTTCAGGCTTCATATTCAATTGATTTTTTAAAATATTAGAAGATATTTTTTTTGTATTACGTATGATTTTTTACAGTTTTATGGTTAATAATATTTGTTTACATAAACAAATTAATCTTTATCTTTTGGAAGCCTTATCCAACCGGTATTCCATTCGGTTTTGAGTTTTGTCCAAGAAATCCTTTTAATATCTTTTTTATTTTTAGTAGGAAAAATATCAACCCATCGATGTTCATTTTTACCACCATAAGCCTTAACTTGGAAATGCCTATTCCCATTTATGGTCTTAGGTGCTGTCCAGCAAAGAGTGGGAGGCCATTTCATAAGAAATTTTTAAAAATTAAAGGTTGCTTTGCCCAGTCAAAACTAAACCATAGTATGCAATCGTGCCAAGAATAAGTACGATACCTAGTATTCTAATAATCATGCTTAAATATTTTTAATTTTAAATTATATTTAAGAATTTTTATTTAAAAAAATTTCTTAAAAATTATATATATATTTGATTTGAAGATTTAAAATTTTCTAATTTTTTATTTTTTTATTTCTAACTATGGAGAGGCAAGATTCAGGATGCCACTCATACTGAATCTTGCCAATGAAATCATAAATAAATGAATCTGGACATCCAGTTTCTTTTTGAAGTTCTGAAAGCTCTTCTATAATGGATTCATATACATGTGTTATTGCCCCTAAATTTTCTTCTTGGGAGGGAGCCCATTTTTTATTCTCCATTGTTATTTGTTTAATTATTTTCCACAATATCGTAATAAGTTATATCTCCATAATCAGCATCTGAACAACATAAATCACCATATAGTTCCTCTAACAAATCGTATGCGTCCGAATACTTATCAAAACTTTGAGCTGTTAATTTGTCATCTTTCCCATCGATTCTAATTATTTTGAAGACCATCTCTAATTTTGATGTAAAAGTACTTTTAATTTATTAGAACATCTTAAAATTTAAAAATTTTATTTAAGAGTATTGGGATAAAGCTTCTGAATTTTATTTTTCTGAATTTCTATTTTTCTTTGTTCATATTTATTGGCCATAATTTTTCTGATAAATAATTGTGGGATAAGCCAAACTAAAGCAATAGCTATAGCCATGAAAATAGGATTTCTCCAAGTTAACCTAATAATCTCTTGTATAAGTTCTTGATTAAAAAATTCCATATATTAAATGTTGAAAATATCGATGCTTGCCTTTATAAACATTTAATAGATTCTAAACACAATTATAACTTATAAAAATTTTATTATGAAATGTATAACTTATTTTCTTTTTCTAGTTTGTGTTTTTATATTTGGATTTAGATTAATCTTTTATTTCTTACTTTAAAGATGCCGACTTTTCTTATCACAGGATCCAATAGGGGTATTGGATTAGAATTATGTAGGCAAATTCATGAGAGGGGAGATAAGGTAATTGCAACGTGTAGGAAAGCTTCAAAAGAACTTAGAGATTTAGGAGTGAGAATTGAAGAGAATATAGAAATTACTTCTGATGAGTCGATAAAAAATTTGTGTAAAAAACTATCTGGAGTTAATTTACATTGCTTAATTCATAATGCAGGAATTTATGAATTCAATTCTTTGGAAAAATTAGATAAAAAAAGTATTTTGCGTCAATTTGAAGTTAATGCATTGAGCCCAATTCTTATCACTCAATCACTTAAGCATCTTTTAAAAAGATCCTCTAAAGTTGCTTTTATTACTAGTAGAATGGGATCTATTGAAGATAATACATCTGGAAGTTCTTATGGCTACAGGATGTCTAAAGTTGCCCTATCAATGGCAGCAAAATCAATTTCTATAGATTTATTAAAAGAAGATATTTATGTAGCTATTTTGCATCCTGGGTTAGTGAGTACAAGAATGACTGGCTTTACTCAAAATGGAATTAGTCCTGAAGAATCAGCAAATGGCCTTTTAAAACGTATTGATTCTCTAAACAAAAAAAACTCAGGCACATTTTGGCATGCCAACGGAGAAGTTTTGCCTTGGTAATATCCATACTTTTATATTTAAGGGATTTAATCGTTAGTTTGTTAAAAAAGTTTTAAATTTTTAACGAATTTCTTTTCTTATTTAATTCTTTCAGTTATGTTTAAAAAAATATTAGTAAAGGAGGTGATTCATTGTCGTATCTACCGAAAAATGCGGTTATCAAAGAGGCCGTGAATTCAGTATCTTCATCACATTCACCGGTCTCTCTTTCTTTAGTTAAGAAAAAAGGTTTTATCATAAATAGATTTATATAAATCAGTCACTTAATAATTAATTTCTCTGCAACTCAAGTAGTCGCAGAGTTTTTTTATGAATTTAAATAATCTTTAAAAGTGTAAGCTATCCTTTTTGGCAAGTTATTTTAATGCTAAAAAAGATAAAGTGCTTACCAAAGCGATTAAACACCAACCAGTTGAAGAGTTGGTAGTTACTGCTGTTATTTATTCTGATTTTTGTAGGAGGAATTGATTATTTGAGAGAAAATCACAATTGATAGCATTAAAAAAACTAAAAGGATGTAAGTTACGTTCATTTATAAAAAAATGCTAATTATTAAAAAGATAATTCCTAGGACTACTGCAAAAATTGCTCCATCAACTAATAAGTCTTTCCATGTATAACTTTTCAGCATCCTTTTTTTATCTTCTTCACTCATAAGGTTCTTTAACCAAGTCCAATCTAAAAGCATGGTTAATGCAACCGCAAAAATAACATGACCTAGCAAAATACCTATTAGATCAATTCTAGAAATATCTTTAGTGAAACTTGTGATAATAAAAAAATCCACTAGTTTTTGTCTTGATTAGATAATGCTCCACCTTCATCTTTATATTTTTCCCAAGCTTTAGTTATTTTTGCTTTGGAAAAATTCTGTTTCCCATCAGATAATTTATTTTTGAAATTATTAAAACTATTGGAGAGCTCTTTTTTTGTTGATTCATCAAGAAAGTTTGATGTTAATTTCCATAAATACCAGCTACTAGCTAGCAGAATAATTAATCCTAGTAATTGCATATCGGTTTTTTAATATGCTACAACTTTTTAAATGGTTTCGATAAATTAATTTATTTAATGCCTATAATTTTTTTTGATATTAAATCTAAATTAAAACTTTAACCAGTGAAAAAATATTCTATCTAGCAACCAAATAGTTAAACCTCCTTCCAGGAAAGCCAGCCAGTACATCCCATAATCCGAAAACCCCATTTGTTCTTTTACTGTTTTAATGAATTTTTTATGGGCTTGAATGAGATCTTTCATTAATAAATCAAATTTGTTTTAAATATGTTGAATTTCTTTAATTAAAAAACCCTTTCCATAACACGAAAGACAAGTTTTAGTTTCATCTAAAGAAATCCTAAGAAAACCTGCGCCATTACATCTAATACAACGTACTTTAGTATTTGAATAGAGTTTTGACTTGATTTTAGCAGCACGATTTAAGTAAGAAACAGTTTCTTTACGACCGTTTGCTTTAGCAGCTTTGTTTAAAAGCTTTTTGTACTTGAATTTAAGTTCTTGGGTATTCATCTTTTATCTGGAACTAGTTTTAAAATATAGGTATAGGAGTCAATAAATAACTTAAATAATCCTTATGAAGATACCTTTTATATTTCTAATCTGATCTCTTATTGAGATTAGTTAAATATAACTAATATTTCTTCTTAATGTTTAACGAATGAGTACTATTATGAATCTTTAGTTGAAAATTTATATTTGATGAACTAATTTCTAATATTTAAAAACAAATTAATTCTTTTATTTCGGAATAATAGTTTTATAAATTAAGTAATTTCGAAGAAAATATATCTTTGGTAGATCTAGGAGATTATCCAGCCTTTTTTAAATTTTTAACTAAAAAGTCATTTTCGTTAGTAAGTACATCAAACTTTGTTTTTTTAAGTTTTTCTTTGATTTCAGTAGTCAAATCTTTTTTAATTTTCTTGGAATTCATATAGTTTAAAAAATTAAATTTAAAAAAATGACATATCGAATGCTACTGATCTTCCAAACAAAATGTGGATATATTCTTTGAAAAAAGAAAATATTTTATTTTGCACATAGAAGATATAATTTAATCAACATATTGTGGAAAACCCTGTTGAAAAGCACTAAAAAAGTGGATAACTCTCGGGGATCATTATCAAAACAAGCTTTTCTCGAGTAAATTCTAAGTATTAATACCTCATTAAGAAAAGTTTAAATATAGTTTAAAATTCACCATAATCTATTGTTATAACAGTGGGATCATTCTTTTTTTAATTAAAAAAAGGATCTTTTCTAGAAACTAATTTTGAAAAAATGTTAAAAATTATATTTTTGAATGATGTATCAAATTTACAATTAAAGTTAAGAAAAATAAAAGGAAACTTGAATTTTTGAAAATTTGTCTCATCTGTTTAAATTAAGTCTTGATTCGGTTTTCTTTATGGAAATATTCATCAAAGCTGAAATTAAACAAATATATTAAATTAAATTAATAATTCAAAATGTTAGAAGAAAAAAAGGATTCAAAAAAATGTTCTAGAAAGAAAAACATTATGTTTGCCTATGGTTTTATACAACTTGGTTCTAGTTTCGTATCTGCAATAGCTTTAGCTGCAATTGCTTTTGGATTCTGTTCAGTAAAAAAAGAGTCTAAACTTTTCAATAAATGTGTTACCGAAATTATTGAAGATGGTGGTACCAATTCTGAGGCCGTAAGGTATTGCAATGGGGGCAATTAAAAGTTCCTCAAAGAACAATTAAATGGATTTAACATGTGATTTGATTATTGATTCTTTGAAAGAGGAGCCAATTGGAGAAACTGATCATTTTATTTGGTTCATAACGGATATTGGCATTGTTGCCCTATTTAAAAAAAAGGAGAACTTTGAAACTTATAGTGCGAATGTCGAAATTGAGGCAAATAAAATAGCTTTGGATATTACTAAAGAAGAGAAAGATTACTTCAAAATAAAAGAGAGACAACTTTTCTTGTTTTATTCATGATCTAGGATTTAGTTCTTGACTTAGTAGGATGGCTCAAGGTTAAAGGCCGTCTCCATAATATTGTTTTCGCTAATTAATTCGTATGTGAGTTCTTTATTTAGGGCATTAATATAGGATGTATAAAGTTTTCCCCAAACAAATTCAAATTCATCCTTACTTAAATTCTTGAAAAGAATTTCTCCTTTGAAGTAAATGTGATAAGAATCATTCATAGTGGAAAATCAATCTTATCCTTTTTAACGTAAAGGATTCTGTATGTAGTATTGTCTGCTACTAAAAAGGAATTTATAGGTGTAATGAGAAATACACTTAGACCATTCGTGTATTCATTTTTTGTTTTTTGAATAAACCTACTGTCTCATCAAGATCCATACACGGCTGAATACTGATATCCATTAATCTCCTCCAGGGATGCCATTGTTTCCAAATCGTCTCAAGTGAATCGGCACTAACTACAGAATGTCCAATACCATTTTGAACCATAAAAATCCAAGAATGAACCTCATAGTTTTCAGGTCGGTTTTGGGGACCACCTGATTCGTACCAATTAATTAGCATTTCTGCCCCTTCTTCTTGATCCTCGCCATCAGTAAATTCGTAGGAAATCAAATACCTTTGCATAAAGATTATTATTAAAATCTCTAGACTATATTAACTCTAGATTTAGATATTGCTTTCAAATTTAATAAATGCTATGAAGTTTATATAAGTGATTGTTTTAAATGACCGAAAGATTTGGAAAGATTAAAAAAAATGTCTTAAGTAATATATCTTTTATAAATAAGACAATTTTGAAGTATTTTCAAAATCATGATCTATTCGTATAGCTCCTGTTAATGGATAAAATTTGATACTTTTTAAAACACAATAAGTTAGTTACTATGTTTATACTTAAGAATTTTAATGAAAAATAAAAAGGATAATCGTGATCCAATTGATAATTTAGAGTATGAAAAAGTTCTCGAAGAAGAAATAATTAATTCATACGAAAGTAAATTTCAGAAAGATACTGAACAAGATAGTAAAAAGATTAAATTTTACAGACTTAAAAGAACTCCATTGGAGGTAGTAAATAGGTTATTTTTCTTTTTCTTTATTGGAAGTTTTCTTTTCTCTTTGTTTTTAGCTTATTCAGAAAGTAAGTTGTGGTTCATACTTTATGTAATAAGTGCATTGTCATGTGTTTTTTATACTCCTAATAGAAAAGCACTTAAAGAATTAATAGCAGCTTGGCCAAATATAGAAGATCTCATCAAAGGGAGGAGTTTCTGGAGAAAAGGCAAGTAAATAGATTATTAAACCTATAGATTCATTTAAAAAGTGGTTATTAAATATTCTTGTGCCATACATAGAGGGCACCAACAAGAAAAAAAAGGATAAAAAATGAGTTTAATAAAGGTTGGAATTATTGTTGAAATTTTTTTGTTTGTGGGAGTTTTTTTATGGGTTAAGAAACTAAATATTAAACAAAGTAGGCAACCATCTCTATCAAAAAAGACAATAAAAAATCTTAAATTTTAAAATTTTGACGACGAAATAAGAAATCTCTTATTAGAAATCACTTTTATCCGAAAATTATTTATTTTTTTCTCTCAGTTTGTATGCGAAATCATTTAGAACATCTACATAGTTTCTAAATAATATGGTCTCCTCTATCCAAGGTCTTGCTCCAATAACAAATCCACTAAATAGTGTCTTAATAGAAAAAAAACTGATAAATGTTGATCAAAAGTTTATTCAGCTTGTTTCTCTAGCAGAAGGTTTACCTCGTACAGAAGTTATTGAAAGTGGAAGGAATTATTGGAGAGGTGTTTGTAGAAGCTTGATTTTTAAATTTCCAGATGACCTTGAAATTTTGAAGCTTGATTTGAGAAGTTATGTAGATAGATCTAAAGGAATCATTCAAATAAGATCTGCTGCTAGATTAGGTCAATCAGATTTAGGAGTTAATCTAAGAAGAGTTAAATACTTGTTTAATCAATTAGAAAAATTTTAATTAATCTGTTTTTTTTATAAATTTAAGGTTCTTTTTACTAAATAATTGTGCTTTAATTCATAAGAATATTTGAAATGCCATGGTAAAAATAATCTTAGTTGGAATTATTATTGCGCTCGTATATTCACAACCTGACCTTCGCCTTACAGTCGCTGATTGGTTAAAGACAGCTTCTGATTTTTTAATTGAATCGGTAAAAGTAAAACCTTAAATAGATTTTTAAATCAATAACTAAATAAGACCTGATACAGTAACCATTTGCTTAATGCAGACAGATATGAAAATAAATATTATTATCCTGCTTAATATGTATTTCACTTAAACAAATAAATAGTTTTAGGAACATAATAGAAAATTTTTTTGAAATTTTTGAATAGTTAACGATAATAAGGGATATGAAGCTTAGATTATTCGAGTTCTATTTTATTAAAGACTATTTAAGACCTTGGTTTGGTCTTATTTATTCTTTATTCTTTCTGTTTTTTTTAGGTGCAATTGGCTATCGAATAACAGAGGGATGGGAATGGAGTGATTGCTTATGGATGGTTCTGATCACAATTACCACTATTGGTTTTGGAGAAGTTCAACCTTTAAGTCCTGAAGGCAGGATAGTAACTGTCTTAGTAATCGTTGGCGGATTGATCTTTATTCAATTTACCTTTCAAAAAGCTGTTAGATTATTCGAATCCGGCTATTTTCAAAGAGTAAATGAATTACGTTTTAAAAGAATTCTTAGAAAAATGGAAAATCATGTAATTTTGTGCGGATATGGGAGGGTAGGACAGGAAATATCTAATCAAATAAAAACGCAAAATATTCCAATTATTGTTGTAGAAAGCGATGAAGATAGAAAAAAGATTGCTGAAGAAAATGGTTTAGAAGTTCTTTGTGCTGATGCAACTCTTGATGAGACGTTAAAACTGGCAGGATTAGAAAAATGCAAAAGTTTGGTTGTTACTTTGCCTAACGATGCTGCAAATTTATATGTGGTTTTAAGTGCTAAAGGGATAAGAAGTTCTATAAGAGTAATAGCGAGAGCAGGCACTGAAGAAGCTGCAAGTAAATTGAGATTAGCTGGAGCAAGTATAGTTGTAAGCCCTTACATAGCTGCAGGAAGAGCAATGGCATCAATGGCTTTAAGACCAATTGCTATTGACTTTCTTGATCTGCTTGCAGGAAGTGAATGTGAAATTGAAGAATTTGAATTAAGTAATGATATTAGTCTTTTTGAAACGGCAGAGAAAAGATCACTTTCGGAACTTGGGATAGGGAAAAAGAGTGGTGCAAAAATATTAGCCATTAAGGAAAACGAAAAATTAGTAACCAACCCAGGAGGTAACTTTATACTTCAACCAGGTCAGGTATTAATAGCATTTGGCAGTAAAGAGCAGCTAAATATTTTAAATGGACTATTAGGAGATCTTGTTGTAGCAGTAGAGCTATTAAAGTAGATATATCAAAATAATTTGTTATGTAAATCTTTCAATTTTTAAATGTCTTAAAGGCTGTAAATTATCTTTATAATTAATAAACTTAGTTCTCATTACATAATAGGTATTTTCAAAAAAACCTCATTTTCTCTTCTGCAATTTCATTAATACTTTCTCCATCTGCTATGGCTTCAAAAAAGATTGAGCGGAGCTGGTGCATCATTTCCTTAGAAAATTTATACCAGGTGGTTTTTTGACTTATCTAAATCTGGAGGCCCTAGAGTTAATTATCAAGCAGTAGGTTTTCTGGGTCTGGAAGAAAAGCTTTCATAGACGAAACTGTAAATTTTGGGGCATCAGATGATCCTATGAAAGATTCTGATATAGAGAAATTTACTAGAGGACTTGTTCAAATACCTATAGTTGGTGAAACTATTGCTTTCGGATATAACTATGATTGTGATTTGAAACTTACTCAAGAGCAAGCAGTACAAGTTGCATTGGGTATGATTAAAAAATGGAATGAATTAGGTTGTAAATCAGGTAAGTTAACTTGGACACATCGTTCTTATGGCTCAGGCACGACTAAAGCTTTTACAAATTCTATGGAGGCTTTCTCTAAAACCTGGAATTTAGGTAATGGTAAATCTGTTAAATGGCCTTCGGGAGTTGGAGTAAAAGGTAATTCTGGTGTTGCAGGTGTTATACAAAATACTCAGGGAATATAAGAGCTGCAGCTTTTCAAAATCTTTTAGGCGAATTCGTTACTCCAAATACTGAAGCAGGAGCAATAGCTTTAAATGGAATAAATCTTGCTAAGAACTTGCCTAGTAAAAATCCAAACCCTACTGCTAAAGGAGCTTATCCAATAGCAACCTTAACTTGGATACTTGCTTATGAAAAAGGTAATGGTAGGAATACCAAGGCAATTCAATATACATTATATAAATTGCTCAGCGATGAATACCAAGATAAAGCTCCGCCTCTAGGATTTGTTCCACTTAAAGGTGATATCCTTGAGAAATCAAAAGCCGCCGTTAAAAAAAATAGGTAGATAAATTTTTAAATACATCTCAAATTATCATGACTTTCATATACCATTAACTCCTCTTAAAGTCTTTTTCAACATTTAGTAGTAGATTTAAAGAGATATTCTTTTTTTTAATGGAAGAGAAATTAACTCTTTTCAAGAATCGTAAAAGATTCGGTATCGAAAAAAATATAGATATTATCTTCAAGAATACTACTCTAGTCTTGTCTAGTTTCGTAGCAATAATACTTTTAGGAATTATTTTAGTAGTCTTTTTTCAGTCATTTGAATCTTTTTCAAGGTATGGCTTGAAGTTTCTAGTAACCTCTGAATGGAACCCAGTAAAAGATGAATATGGAGCTTTTACTGCAATATATGGCACATTAATAACGTCTTTTCTTTCCTTATTAATAACTATCCCTTTGGGAGTTGGAACTGCAATATTTATTACAGAAGACTTTGTGCCTGAATTTGTTAGAGAAATAATAGGTTCATTTGTTGAATTACTAGCAGCTATACCATCAGTTGTATTGGGACTTTGGGCAATATTTGTGATGGAACCTTTTTTTAGAACCTTTTTTGTCTTTTTACATAATTTCTTTGGTTGGATACCCTTATTTAGTACAGAACCTACAGGAAGGAATTCCTTGTTAGCAATATTGATTTTAGTTGTAATGCTTTTGCCAATAGTGACTTCCATTGCAAGAGATTCACTTAATCAGGTTCCTAAAAAGCTTAGAAATGCAGCATATGGGATTGGAGCAAGTAGATGGAAAACAATATTTTCAGTAATTTTGCCAGCAGCGTTATCAGGAATTATGGCTGGTGTTCTATTGGCTTTAGGCAGGGCAATGGGAGAAACAATGGCTGTCACAATGATTATTGGTAATTCCAATGCATTTAGTTGGTCTATTTTATCACCTGGATATACCATTTCCTCCATGCTCGCAAATCAGTTTGGTGAGGCTGATGGAAGTCAGGTTTCATCACTTTTTTATGCGGCTTTTGTACTGATGGTCCTGTCTTTAGTGGTAAATATCTTTGCACAATGGCTAGTTAAGAAATTTAGTCTCAAATATTAGATAATTATGAATTCACTTTTTTACCAGAAAAGATTATCAAGAAATATAGGAGATAAATTCTTTACTTCTTTATCAGTAATTTGTGCATTGATTGCAATACTCCCTTTGATTTTTCTGGTTACTTATATTCTTTTTAAGGGTGGATCTCAAATCACACCAGAATTATTTACTTTAGAACCAAATCCTCCTGGAGATGATTTAGATGCAGGAGGTATTAATCCTGCATTAATAGGGACATTAATAATAACTACCATTGCCTCAATTATTGCCATACCAGTAGGTGTTGGCGGTGGAATATATCTAGCGGAATATTCTAAAGGTGGTCCTTTTTCAAGATTTATTAGATTTGGGGTAAATGTTTTAGCTGGAGTGCCATCAATCATTGCGGGTGTATTTATTTATGCCTTAATTGTTTCTACAAAGATCTTATTTGGAAGTATGTATAGCGGTTTTGCAGGAGGTATGGCTCTTTCAATATTGATGTTACCCACTGTGATAAAAACAACTGACGAAGGTTTAAAGTTAGTACCGAATGAATTGAGATATGCCTCTCTTGGTGTTGGAGCAAGTATGTATACAACTATATTGAAAGTTACTTTGCCCTGTGCCTTTAGGTCTATTGCTACTGGCGTTGTACTTGGAATCGCAAGAGCTGCAGGTGAAACAGCTCCTTTGATATTTACAGCATTATTCTCTTATTACTACATAACAGGCTTTGGAGACTTGTTTTATGAGATGGGTTCTTTGGCTGTATTGATATACAACTTTGCCCTTGAACCTTATGATGCACAGAACAAATTAGCCTGGGCAGCTTCCTTTATTCTTGTTTTGTCGATATTATCAGTAAATATATTTTCAAGGATATTAGCCGCTTTTACTGAGAAAACTAAGAGAGTATAAATGATTAAAACTAATAAAAAAACACCAAAGAATATCATTTTATCTCTTGAGAATGTCTCAATTAGCTATGGAACTTTTGAAGCAGTAAGAAATGTTTTTTGTAATTTTAAAAAAGGAAATATAACCTCCCTTATAGGCCCTTCAGGTTGCGGTAAGTCAACTGTTCTTAGATCTCTAAACAGAATGAACGATTTAATTCCTAATTGTTCATTAAAAGGAACCGTCCTCTTTGATGGAACTAATATTTACGATAAAAGAGTAGATCCAGTTGAAGTAAGAAGAAGAATTGGTATGGTTTTTCAACAACCAAACCCTTTCCCAAAATCTATCTACGAAAATATTGCATTTGGGGCAAGAATTAATGGCTTTACTGGAGAAATGGATGAACTAGTAGAAAGTTCACTAAGAAAAGCTGCTTTGTGGGATGAATGTAAGGATAAATTGAATGATAGTGGTTACTCGTTATCTGGTGGACAACAACAAAGATTATGTATTGCTAGAACCATTGCAATTGAACCTGAAATAATCCTGATGGATGAACCATGTTCAGCATTAGATCCAATCTCTACTTTAAAAATAGAGGAGACGATGCACGACCTTAAGAAAAATTACACGATAATAATCGTTACTCATAATATGCAACAGGCATTAAGAGTTAGTGATATGACTGCATTTTTTAATGCTGTTGAATACGAAGATGGTGATGGAGGAAAGGTTGGTTATCTTGCGGAATTTAATTCGACAAAGAAAATTTTTAATTCTCCCACAGAAAAAACCACTCAAGAATACATATCAGGTAAATTTGGCTGATGTTAAAAGAAAAATATTAATCCAAAAAAGATCCAAGGGGTAGACAAAAGGTATAAATACTTATATAGTTATTTCGAATTAGCTAGCTTATCGTTGAAAAACTTTCCTTATCTACCTTTCTTGATTTTTGCAGGAGCCATAATTACAACTGCTACTATAGGTTTACCTGTATTTACTTCATAATTTAAAAGTAATTCTATTTAGGTTAATATTAAGGTTTTTATAAAAAAAATTAATTGGAAGTCCTCATAAAGTATTAACAAATGGAGATTTATTTGACTTTATGAAAAAAAGAGAGAATATGAATTTGTGTGGGAGTGAAATCTGTATTAGAACCATTTTCTAAGGTGGTTTATTTCTAATTTATTTATTATGGATAAAACTAAAGAACAATTAGAAAAATTAAGAGAAGTAGCTGAAGCATCTCTAACAAAAACTGATGAACTTCAGAAAGTTCTTGCTCAAATCGAAGCTTTAATGTCTAGAGAAGAATCACAAACATTATCAAAGAAGAAATAATTATTTAAAAATTTTTTTTTAGTTTATGTACTTTTAATTACACCTCTGCAATCCCGTAGTTGTTATTAATTAAAT
>CACGNA010000012.1 GCA_902574425.1 uncultured Prochlorococcus sp.
AGTATTGCTTTGTTAGGTAATAAAATCCTATCTCCATGCCAATGCAGTACATGAAAAGGGTCTTCAAACAGTGATTTAAAGTCACTATTTGATTTATCAATAAAAATTTGAGACCATCCAATTTCTGGTAATTCTTTTGGAGGGTATCCATATTTTAAAGTTTCAACATCTCCTCCAGCAGCACTCGCAAGCAACTGAGCACCTAAGCAAACACCGATTATAGGTCTCTTATTCTCTAATTCTCTTCTTATAAAATCTCTCTCCAACTTTAGCCATGAGTATTTGTCGCTCCCAATATCTTTGACTCCCATCGGTCCACCCATAATTAAAATTAGATCACCTTCTTTTGTTTTAGGAAGATTATCTTTTTTATCCAAACGAATAATTTCAATTTTTAAATTTCTTTCTTCAGCAAATTGTTTAAAAAGACCAGGTCCTTCTATTTCTAAATGCTGCAAAACTAAGAGTCGTTTTATTCCCTTCATTCACTTTCCCATTATTTCAGCAGAATTAGAACAGACATTAACGCTAAACCACTCCATTGAGGACCAATTACTTTCTTGATATGTACCAGCAGCAACACTTACAAAACAATCATTCTCAAACCAACTTCGATAAGTGGGATTTAATTCAGTTCCTTTTAATCTGTTTTCTAAGCCTTTTCCATATTTTTTAATAACAAGATTTATAGCTTCGTACTCAATTTGTCTTTGCCTTTCATCAGCAAAAGCTCCTAAAGGTATAAAAAAAAGGATTAATGCAATAAGCAAATGTTTCATCAATTCTTCTATTTTTTATATGAAGTTAATTTCATATTGTTTAATTAATTTTTTAAAATCTTCAACTCTTTTTTGTCCGTTCTTTAAAGGTCTTGAGGAGTCAAGTACAGCTGCACAACATAATTGCCAACAAGATTTTTCATCTAGTTCTAATTGCTCGCATATTTTTTTTGGGGCTTTAAAAACTGTATTTATTTCAGCAATATGTTGAGTAGTTTCCCATAATTCTCCTTCAAGAAAATCAAGTTCAATACTTGATAATAATTCTGTGGCTACGTAATCTTTGATTAGCTCAGTTAATTCCACAATATTTTATTAAAGTAGGAAAAGTTAAATCATCTCTTACTATTTGTATAGCAAGATAAAAAAAAAGGAGCTAATTACCCCTTATTTTTGATCTGATTTAATCTATAAAATTTAAGACATAAAAAAGACCCTATTCTGGGTCTTTTTTTTTTGTTGACGACAGAGAGGAGATCTATTTGATAATCAGATTAAGAATTTTCTTAGAAATTAGTTTTGGAAGTAAAAGTGATAACTCACT
This sequence comes from uncultured Prochlorococcus sp., assembly GCA_902574425.1. Classification (GTDB taxonomy): domain Bacteria; phylum Cyanobacteriota; class Cyanobacteriia; order PCC-6307; family Cyanobiaceae; genus Prochlorococcus_A. Next base: position 1,324 of record CACGNA010000012.1, read on the forward strand.
TCTTCATGCTTTACAAACGACATGCTTTACAAACGACATGCTTTACAAACGACTTTATTTTTAAGATAGTTCAAAATTAATCCCGAAAGTTTAATTTCTGATTACTTAACTTTCTTTCCGGAAAGGTTAGAGAAGTTTATTTACCTTAGTATTGCAGACTATGGATTAGTGAAGATCTAGTTGGTCAACCTTGGTCGAGTCGATCATCAGAACTTTCGTTTTATTAAGTTGATCGGTCTCAAATATTTTGCATGAATCCTTAAGATTGATTTAATCATGATTAATTAAATCTTTAATCCTGGGACTACATCATCCAACAAGCTCAATGGAATAAACGGTATCCTTACAATTATTTTTTTTATCCCATTCCTTTGCAAAAGGTGATTCCATCTCTTCACCTAATTTTTCTAAGTCAGTACAGTTCATTAATAAATGAGATTTGTGGTCATTGACTTTTACAAACTCATAATCAGTGACAAACTCTTTGCACATTTCTTCAAGAAATAAATTAGTAACGTCATTTTTAAATTTTTCAAATGTACAGCTAAAAGTTGAGATGATGAGTGTGTTCATAAAAAAAGGAGCTAATTGCCCTTTATGTTAGATCGACTGTCAATTGAAGTCCTATAAAACTACTTGACCTAAACATTTAAAAATATTTTTGTGCAGATACATAATAAAATACATATATGTAGCAGATATGTATAGATTTAATATTAATATGAGCATATATGACCTATTTCTTTACATTCATTAATATTTATGTTATATTTGTTTACATAATCATTATTTTTAATTATGACACCTGAAGCAGAAAGATTTAATGGTTGGGCGGCAATGCTCGGCTTCGTAGCAGCTGTTGGTTCCTACGTAACAACTGGTCAAATCATTCCAGGTTGGTTCTAATGACAAATTCTTCATACATAACAACTGAATCTGATGGAAGACAAAATATGTTTCCTTCAGAAACTCGTCCATACATAGATGAGTCTGTTTCATATGAGGGTTACCCTCAAAATGCTGAAAAAGTTAATGGTCGTTGGGCAATGGTTGGTTTCGTTTCATTGCTGGGTGCATACGTAACAACTGGTCAAATTATTCCAGGTATTTTTTAATCAGCCTATTAGCAAGTTTTTTGATTTTAATAGTCTCATTAACTGCTTTATTCGTCGCTTATTTAACTAAATAACTTCAAAAACATCTAATTTATTTAAACCAAAATCAAATGAAAAATTCAAAAACAATTTTAAAAACAAAAACAATCGAAAAAGAAAAAGTAGTTGCAGAAACTATCAACGGTAGATTCGCAATGCTTGGTCTTATGGCTGCTATTGGTGCATATCTAACTACTGGACAAATTATTCCAGGTTTTGTTTAACCAAAAACTTAAAAACAATCAACCACAAAGCAAATGGAAAAATCACAATCTAACTATTGGCAAAATGCTGAAATAACTAATGGAAGAATGGCAATGATGGGCTTCTTTGCATTAGTAGTAAACTACGGTCTTTTTGGCTGGATCATTCCAGGTATTTTTTAAAATGAACATAGACTTTTTCTTAATCTCTTTCTTTATATATCTTTTAGTGCCAGTGATAATGATAGCTAAAGGAAAAAAAGCAACTAACTAAAAAAATGAATTTAGGAATTCTCTTTCTCAAAGTTAATACCACTGGAGTAATAACTTTATCTGAATTGGATTGGGTTGCAAATCATCAATCACAATTTTCAAGATTAGATATGGCAATAGTTTTAAAAATTGGTCGACTTATGGATGAAGGAATAATAGAACTTGATTGTAGATTGCCAGTATAAATATTTAAAAATTAAATAGTCATGAGAGCTTGCTTTTAGGGATATAGGTAAGCTTTTTTTGTTTTCTATCTTTGATGAGTATGTTCATTAAAAAAAACGGGCTAGTTGCCACTTATTTTAGATCGACTGTCAATCATTCTCCTTTTGTATCTTCTTAAGTCTTTTGTATTCCTGATTTAGAACACCTAAACTCCAAGAACCTATTAATTCAGTAGAATTAAATAAACTAAATATTTATTTTGAATAAGAGACATCAGTTAAATATAAATATAGATGAGGCTTTACTAAGATTTTTATCTTTTCTTGAAAAACATAAATTGCTTTGAATAAAGGTGATTGAAGGGATCAAAATATGGATTGATTAGTGTGCTTTTAAGATGGTTGTTATTTCCTAATAGTCACTGATTTACATCAAGATATAAGTCTCTTAAAAACAAAGGATCTTCTTTTAAGTATTTTCTACGTTGTTTTTATCTGAGATTCTGATTTGAATTAGAAAAGCTATAGATATTCCTATGGAAAAATCATTTGTAAATTTCATTTATTGGATCCTAGTAAAGTCAGCTGAAAGTTACTATGGCGACGCAACGAAAACAGAAGTATCATACACTCCTTATTTTTAAATCTCCAATGTTTTGTTAATTAAGATTTAGAAAAGATCTTTGATCATATTGTCTTCTTACAATATATATTTTCTAATTTTTAAATCCTGAGCAGTTTGCTCATAATTCTAAAAATATTTTACATATATGTAACATAACTGTTTAAGATTGTTTTTATAACATGTAATTTAGATAAATTTCTTTACATTAATTAATACCTGTGTTATATTTCTTTACATAATATATTTTTAATTATGACTCCAGAAGCAGAAAGATTTAACGGTTGGGCGGCAATGCTCGGTTTCGTGGCAGCTGTTGGCGCATACGTAACAACTGGTCAAATTATTCCTGGTTGGTTCTAATGACAAATTCAAAAACAAAAACAAAAACAATCGAAAAAGAAAAAGTAGTTGCAGAAACTATCAACGGTAGATTCGCAATGCTTGGTCTTATGGCTGCTATTGGTGCATATCTAACGACTGGACAAATTATTCCTGGCTTTGTGTAATGCTTGAGGCAGGAATTAACACTTGGATTAACACTATACTTTTTCCTTTTATGCCAGTCATAACAGTACTTATTGTTAGTGCATTAATGTTGAATGATTTGCCATGGAATGATGATGATGACGATGATGATGGCGGTGGATTAACCACCCCGTTGTATAACTATGTTCCCCAAGGGGTTTAGAGGATATACATCAAAATGATTTTCATCTCATCTTTATTTAACTCAGTCCCTTCAAATGCTAAAGACCTTTTAGAGTTTGGTTTCTTTCTTACTGTGGGTTTTACAGCAGGAAAAGTAGGACTCTTATAAAAACATATCTAAATACCATATCACTATTTGTCATCGCAATAATGACTACTGTGATAGCACTAAGTATTGCTTAAGCGCTATAAAAATTTAATCATTCTTATTAACGAACAATAAAAAAATGGAAAACTCAAAACCAACTTATTGGCAAAATGCCGAGAGAACAAATGGAAGGATGGCAATGATGGGCTTCTTCGCATTAGTAGCTAACTATGGTCTCTTTGGCTGGATAATCCCAGGTATTTATTAAAATGAATGTAGATATTTTCTTAATCTCTTTCTTTACATATCTATTAGTGCCAGTGGTAATGATAGCTAAAGGGAAAAAAGCAACTAACTAAAAATATGAATTTAGGTATTCTCTTTCTCAAAGTTAATACAACTGGAGTAATAACTTTATCTGAATTGAATTGGATTACAAATCATCAATTACAATTTTCAAGATTAGATATGGCACTAGTTTTAAAAATTGGTCGCTTAATGGATGAAGAAATAATAGAACTTGATTGTAGGTTGCCAGCATAATTTAAGAGAATCGTCATGAGCTTGCTTTTAGGGATATAGGCAATCTTTTTTTTGTTTTTTATTTATTGTTATGTTACTGGTACGAGGTCTCTAAATGCTTAAAAGCCTGTTATGTGTTTATCTACCCCTCTGTTTTGGGCACTCTAGGTAAAGGTGCAAGTCTTCTTTGTAAATCAATGTTAGGCAATCTTTTTTTTGTATTGCTTGATGCCTTTCCCTTAAGCCAGCAAGATAGAGAGGTCATAGTTATGTCTAGCTCATTTGCTAGCACTTTTAGTGCTTTCAAGTCTGCTCCATAACCTGCTCTTTCTATCCAGCTAGCCATTAGCGCAATATCGTGCTCAATGAAATTCATAAGTTTGCGTGGGACCATTGAATAGCGGACTGAAGAAGATTCCTTGAGATTTATTTTTTGCCATAGAGCTGCCATTTCCTGCCCAGTCAACTCTTCTCCAGCAATATTCATTGATTCTCCCCAAAACCTTTTGGGATGTTCAAAAACTGCCCTTGTCCATAGTCCAACATCATCAACTGCGATGGTTTGCCAAACTTTGTTTTTATGGACAATCCCCGGAAAAATTGATTCGGAAATCTGCACACCAGGAAGATCACTATCGAAATTCTCGAAGTAGCTAACAGGTCGAAGAATTGTTGAAAGTTTTTTCAACCCATTAATCAGGATGTATTCCTCGATATCCCACTTGCTTGTGAAATGTCCTGGTGCTGGCTCATTCTTTAGAGGGTCCTTGGGTTTGCAAATCGAACTAAAAACAAAGTGCTTTAATGTACCTAAGTCAGCAAGTTGCTTTACAACGTCTACTAAGTTTCTCCCTTGCTCTATTTCATATTCACGAACCATGCTTCCACGGCCCAATAGCCACCCTTTTGTGGGCGTCGTATTGCCAAATATTCCGTAAACCCCTGAAAAAACTCTTTTTAAGCTCTCTGGTTCAAGGAGATCTCCTTGAACAATTTCGACATTTGGCAAGTTGTCCAAAACCTTAGCCCGTTTACTATAGGGAGAACGAGTAATTGCTCGAATCTGAAAAACACCACTTTGCGACAAATGCCTTACTACTGAAGACCCCTGTCGACTGGAGGCCATTGTCACTGCAATAACAGGCCTAGAATTTTTTTGATTAAGTTCCTCATAACTAGATAAATCGCCGTGAGAAAGACCAACCTGAGGAGATGAGTTCAATTGTTAAGAGAAATTACATTTACTGTTACAAAATGTAAAGCATTTTCTTCTCAACCGTGAGTATATTTTGGGAGCACTAGGTCTGACTTTAGAATCTTTTTACACTTATCAATCATAAAAAAATAGCTAATTGCTACTCATCCCATATCGACTGTAAATCAAAAATAGTGTGAATAAAGTGTGAATAAAGTGTGAATAAAGTTTGAACAACTTTGTTATTTATATTAATTATCCTTCAAAGTATCTATTTAGGAAAGTAAGAGTTGATATATAGCTTTTCGAACAATTGCTATATCAGTATAAATATTATTATAAAAATAATTTGTTAGTATATTCGATAATAGTAATTAACTAATGGAAGCAATAGTAAAGTCAGTAAATAAATTATTACCCGTTGGTAAACAAGCGAAAAAGTATTTACCTTTTTTTATTGGATTTAAATTATTAACCCTGACTGGGTTTCTTACTTTTATAATGAATCGTTAGATGTTGTTACCTTCACCACAAATTGCAATTGCTTTACTACTAATTAGTATTGGATTAGTGGTTACTTTTGATATAAGATTTGATCGATTAAAAGATAAAAAATAAAATTAATTTATATTAGAACTAGTGAATAAAGAGGAGAGAACAAAAAAATTCAAGTTAATGTCTAGCGTTGAAAGGCAAGAATTAATTTTAAAGAAAATGAAAGCTAAAGGTATTGAAGTAGGAAGTGGAGTTCAAGATAAAAATTATGATAGTAAAGAGGTTTATGAGTTAATCCATATTGCTAATTGCTTTCCAGAATTAAGAGAAAAAGATAATTAATGGAAGAGTTTACTTTGATAAATAAGCAAAGAAATCGAATAAAAATATTTAAGCCATTTGAGGATATTAGTAAGCCATCTCCAACTATTAAGGCAATGGCAATTCTAAATGCATATGTTTATAAAAGATCGAGTAAACAAATTATTAAAGGTTCAAGGGTTGAATCTATAGAAGATGCAAGAAAGAAATATAAGCAGTTATTGGAAGAGGTTTGGAAGAAGACAAGTATTTATAGAAGTTATTTTTAAGGATAAAATTCCACTTTCCAACTCATTACTCAATAACTTAGAGCTTTATATCCATTGCAATTCAAAAACTTAAATATTTTTATAGCGAAATGGTGAAAACCAGCATCATTGAAAAATACCTAACCAAAATAAATATTAAATGCAGTTGCAACAAACGCAGCATATTGAAGCCAATGCGTTCCAGACTTATCAACACCATTTTGATCAAAATTTGAATTACTCATTTAAAGGATTGGATATGCTATCCAACCAAATAAAGTGTAGTTAATAATAACAGCCATGAAGCCTATCATTGCCAACCTGCCATTTGTTCTTTCCGCTATAAACCAATAGCTATTTGGCCATTCAAAAAATTCCCCCATATTGGATATTTGATCTTCTGAAAGTGGAGTCTTTTTAGGAGTATTGTCCTGATCAAGATAATATTTACTATCGGGGTAATAGCTTTCGCTTCGAATATTGTCTTCTTTTTTAATCATTTTATTAGAAATTTGAATTTAATATATCTTAAAAACAAAAAAGGCTAAATAGGGTAAAAACCTTTTCTAAACAAGAAGTAGATTTTCATTGCAAGTAAAAAATACTTGTATAAATTCATTATTCATAAAAGTCTCTATTTAGGAAAGTATGGGTGGTATGGTTTCAGCTGAGTGGCTGTGTAACTAATATAAAAGCCAAGAGGAATTTATAATATTTTTTGGAAATTTTTAATTTGATAAATCCATCTTTAAAGTTTAGGAGTTCGCTAATCGCGAAATATAAGTTTCAAGATTACCAGCATTTATCCAACCGGTTGCGATAGTTTTAAAAGCAGTATGATTGACTTTCCCGCGATGAATATGAGAAATCCCTGCTGGAAAGATAATAAGTTTTCCTCTTTCAGCTTTCTCATGATGATTCTGCCAATGAAATTCTGTCCCGCCAGAAGTAACATCATTACAATAAAGAATCCAAGCTAATACTCTGTGAACAGGTTCTGTAGATTCATTACTAATAGTCCAATCGCAATGCCATTTCTTAAATCCTTCTCCCGGAGCATAACGTTGTAAATTAAATATCGGGTTAACAAATAAAGATTGTTCTGGGCAACATTCCTTTACTAGTGGCCGATCTTCTAGATATTTTTTTAGTGCAGCATTCACTCCTCTAATTATAACTTCAGAGATTGCAAAGGCTTCTGGATCTGAACGATCTATAGAAACAAGACTAATATCAGTTGAAACTTTGTATGGATCAGAATTCAAAGAGATGTTTTGACCAAAAACGATACCATTAGTATGTAAGTCTTTACGGCGATCAAAGAAAGAAATAACACCATCAGCTACAGCCTCGAATCCTGAATTCTTATATTTCCCAATTAGTTCCATTAAAAAAAGAGGGTTTTATCCCTCTAATTTTAGATCAAATGTCAATTAGGTTGATTTATTCTTCAGGATTCAAAGTAGGTACACCTTCTGCTGAAGCCACAGCAACCCACATAACTGCTGAAGAATCACCACTATTAGCCATTGTATGAGCAGGAGTATTTGCTGAGAGAACAAATGAATCTCCTTCCTTAAAGGTTTTACTAATACCTGTCTTTTCATCAAGAGTTAATTCACCACTTTCAATATGACCTAGTAAAGGTACAGGATGAGAATGCATTGGTATAGTTGCTCCATTTTCAACTTCTACTCTAATCAAACGCATTTCAGCTTTTCCTTTTGGATACTTAAAATTATCGCCATCAATGTTTTCTGAAGAGGTGAAGATTTCTTGTACATCAACAGGTGATTCTGCAGCTATAGAAATGCTTGGGCTCATAAGCATTAATGAAAAAGCTAATGCTATTAAAAAATTCTTAATCATGAATTTGAATTTCTAGAAAATTATCTAAACTCATAGTATTGATTTTAAAAATATTTGTCATTACTTGATTTAATTTTTTAAGTTTTTATTAGTCGACTTTCAAGACTAATAGCAAAGAACGCTATCCGCTTTAATCGACTCTTCAATTAGTACATTGGGCATTACAAACTCTGCCTTATATCCATTAAGAAGCGTCTTATCGTAACCCCTAGATTTAGCCGAAATTTCTGAGACATATATGGTAATCTTTGAATTTTTTAAATTTTCAAGATGATCGTGTAAATCTCCAGTACCCTTACCAACTATTTCACCAGCTGTTTTGCAATTTAGTATGTTTACTCCATTTCCCTCCAGAAAAAGAGTTACTTGATGCCCTTCGTTTTCTGCAGTAAGGGCAGCCATTAAACCTAAAGTTACTTTGTTTTTGGATTTTAAACCGCTGTAAATATTAACTAATACTTTATTGTCGGCAATGATTGACATTTAATTCTGCTTAAAATTTACTTTTGTAATCTAGGTTTTTCTTTGAACTTTTTCAACCATCTAATCTATCAACATAATCTCTTAAAATGTTTGCCATTTTATGAGGTGGGATTTCTTCTTGATATTATCTAAATAAATCAAAAAAATTATCCAGAAAATCTTTCATTGAAGAGGAAAAAAAAAGAGGGTTTTATATCTCTATGTTAGATCTATTGTTAATCAACAAAAAGTTAAAAAGAGAATTAATAGCTATTAATAAATAAAGGATATTAATGAACCTAAAAATCAATATAAATTTTTTAGAAAAATATTTAGCTAATTTAGTAAATGATATTGAATATAAAAGGATTGCAAAAAAATTAAAGGAATATGATTTAATGGCGGACGTTGACGATCAAAGATTTCATCATTTTTGTTATTGAATTAATGAGTCACACCACCATCCATGATTGTGATATTTGTATCGATTGAGTTCGCCCATCGTAACTTGCTTAGTTCCTTATATTTAGCACTATTGTAAGCATCAATAGCAGCTTGCTTTGATGGGAACTCAATAATTACTGATAATTTACCACCCTTTCCTTCTACAGTTTTACTATCTAGATCCTTTGCAAAAACAGAACCACCTACTGAAGCTATCCAGGGTTGAAATGCTTCAACATATTCAGCAAAAGCTGGATTTGTAACTGTAGTAGTGACGAGCCAAAATCCTTTAGACATTAAATTAAAAATAAATTCTTAAAACTTTAACATCAAATAGCGGTACAAGTAGTAAGCCTTTAATTTCCTTCATTCAATTTCAATTATTTCAGCAGAATCAGAACAGATATTAACGCTAAACCACTCCATGGCCGACCAAGTACTTTCTTGGTAAGTACCAGCAGCAATACTTACAAAACAATCATTTTCATACCAACTTCTGTAACTGGGATTTACTCCAGTTCCTTTTAATCAATTTTCTAAACCCATACCATATTTTTGGATAACAAGATTTATAGCTTTATACTCAATTTCTCTATGTCTATCATTGGCAATAGATCCGAAAGGTAAAAAAAAGAGTGATGAGAATGATAAGATTTTCATCTAATTTGAGACCCAACTTGTGATTTTTGTTGTGCTATATATATGACCTCCAGCTTCTATATTCTTTATTGTTTCTGGATCTGAAAATACATGCTTAGCTATGCCTTCTTCAGCTTGATGAATAACAATAACTTCTTTTGGATCAATTAAACTTTTGCCTCGATATAGAGGAGTTAGGCCTACTGTTTTATGAAATGCATCTATCTCAGGACTATCAAACATTTTTACCCACTCTTCAAATGTATTTGAAAGTTTAAAGGTGAAGACAGTAGTTTCAATAGTCATAAAGAAAGAAGCTAATTACTACTCATTTTAGATCGAATGTAAATCAATATCAGACTAAATCATCTAGTAGTTATCGAATTTGGTTTTTCTCCAACCTTGAGAAAGTAATCTTTCATAAATTTCTCTAGCTAAATCTATTTCTACAGAGACTGTTGTTGTTATGATTGGAGGCTCTTTCCCTAATACTCCAACTATTTTCCCAGAGTCAATAAACATATACTCGAAGACTCCTTCAATACTCTTATCGTTCTTTATAAATCTTTTAACTTCTGATCTATTTGAATTTATTAGCCAGTATTCCATTATTTATTTATAAATACATAAGCGGAATATAAATAAACTAAGAAAGCACCAATAGCAAAAACACTCCCATAGATAAGAAAATTCCACATCCTAAATAATTTAGGTTTTTCGTATTCTGTTTCTTCTTTTTTAGTAATCATTTAATTTCTTGTTTTTTTCTGGCTGCGTTACCTCTAGCTCTTGGTACCAGTTTTATAGGCAGGGCAGAACTTAGTATTCCAGTATCTATTAATAAGTGAGGAGAAATATTCATTAGCCAACAAGATCAAGCGAATAGACATTATACTCACAATTATATTTTTATCTAATTCTTTAGCGAATGGATCTTCCATAGCTTCTCCTAATTTTTCTAAATCAGTAAAGTTCATTTTCTTGAGATTAAAGAAATAGTTAGACGAGTGTACTTTCTTATTATCCAACAATTCATTTAATTCATAGGAATCGATTGGGAGTAAATCATTAATTGCGAACAAATCTTTAATTTATATTGATTTGATAAATTTATTATCCATCAAAGTTCCTTTTTAGAAATGTAAAAGGTGGGATGGTTTATTTGAAATTAATACTTTGAACTGCTGAAAAATTTTTTATTAAGTTCCAAGCCTCATTTGCTGTATTAGCGTATTGAAAAATCGATAAATCATTTTCTCCAATTAAACCCATATCAGATAGGAATTGAAAATTAATTACCTTTTCCCAGTAGCTTCTGCCAAACAAAATTATTGGAATATTCTTCTTCATCCCAGTCTGCCTCAATGTTAATAATTCAAATAATTCATCTAAAGTTCCAAATCCTCCAGGAAAAAAAACAGCAGCAGCAGATCTCATAACAAAATGAAATTTCCTCATTGCAAAATAATTAAATTTAAAACATAATCCCGGCGTAATAAAAGAATTAGGGTGTTGCTCATTGGGCAGGCTTATATTCAATCCAATCGATTTACATCCAGCATCAAACGCTCCTCTATTAGCTGCTTCCATAATCCCGGGTCCCCCGCCAGTAACTATTACATGAGAATGAGGATTTTTTGTTTTGCTATCCAGCGAGATTAATTTAGATAATTCTCTTGCTTCAGAATAATAATGTGAGAGAGAGTGCAAATTTTTTAATCTCTCGATATTTATCTTTGTAGATTTAGATTTGGGATTACTTGTAAGAAGTTTTTCTGCATCATCTAGCCTTCTTTTGGATGTATTTTCTTCTGATATATGGACTCCTCCAAAGACGATAACAGTTGAAATTATATTTTCTTTTTCAATAACCTGCTCAGGTTTTGTAATTTCAAGGAGCATCCTAACCCCTCTCATTTCATCAGTATTCAATAATTCAATATCTTCGTGAGCAAGTTTATAAGTACTAGATTTTAAAATTGCTTCTAAATTACTAGCCACTAATTCAACCTCGTTACTTCTTTTTTTCATGATTAAGGTCCTCTTTAAATTAAGTCTGAAGTGAGTTTGAGTTTTAATATCAATTTGAATTTGCAGTTTTTTTAACTAAAGGATTAAACATTAATCTTTTGATTTGATTATTTTCCCAAATCCAATAAACGGGTGGACTTTTTCTAGCCTTAATAAGGCTTAATTTGTTTAGTTTTTGAGGAACAAATTCTTTTTTTGGATCAAAAAATTTATCTCTGATAGGTTGATTTAAAACAATGCTCCCTTCTTTTCCGGAGATTGACCTGTGATAAGTTCCAATAGGAATTTCGAGTGCTCCCATAGATCTTTTTAGATAAATCACATGATGTGGCTCGTCCCAAGTTGGATTTATCAAAATAAATTTCCGCTCACCACTAATAACTAAATTGTGATCAATTTGATGATTGTGTAAGTAGTACTGTTCATACTCAAATTCATCTGGAGGCGATATAGCATCTCCTGAATGCATAACTACATCACAACCATTAGTTGACTCTATGCCTGCATCAAAAAAAGTTACTTTGGGAGCTTCTCTGAAAATAGTTGTAGGGCAGAATTTTAACTTCATAATTCAACCTCTCTGCTAGTGAATTAACAAATACGAGTAGAATTTATTTGCAAAAAATAATTATTTTTTGATACTTAGTTGCAACAAACTAAACAATCTTCCTCAGATGGATAATTCATACAACTTTGTTTTAGAGTTTTTTCTAAAGTTTGCATTTTTCTGACGTAATCAAGATATCGCAAATCTTTTTTAGGAACAGTGAATTGCGTTTGTAATTTCATTTTTTTCTCCTAATTAATACTGCTTTTTAAAGCCATCCCAGGTTTGAGAAAATCTTAATGCTATATAAGCAATTAAAATCGCCCAAAATAGAATCTCTATACTTAAATTAGTCATTTACTTTTTCCTCCTTTATTACTAACTGAGATTTAGTACGGTTGATATATAAAAATCAAGCGTAAGAATACCTAAAAAAGATCCAATATTAATCACAATAAATTTTGCAATGACTATTGGTAGGTTGCGCTATGCATTCTTCATACCAATATTCTTTCTCTTCTTTTTTTGGTAAATGATAATTTAAATCATGCATTCTCAACTTTTCTGAAGTTGCATTTCTGATAGGATTTAACATAGTCCTGAGTTTCATAAGACCTCCTTTCTCTCTACTCCTTTATTATCATCCTTTTGACCTAAAATTAATAGGGTATTTCTACCCGAGTAGAAGTGCTTTGTGGTAGTCAAGAATATCTTTCCTGATTTAGTTGGATTAGAAATAATTCAGGATTCAAAAGCACTTCATCGACTTTGTGGACAGCGAGTTGCATACGACTCGAAGAGGGCAAATAAATGCCCTCTTATTTTTAGGTATTACCACTCTTGATTTTTCTATGTAAGAGATACTAAATAATTACTAGCCCAAAGGAGGTTCTTTAAATGACCAACTTAGGATTAGAGCTTCTTATATTGACTGTTTTATTAATTTATTTTGGTGTTTTTATGACACAAAATTTTTATCAGCAAGGTATTAGAGCTCATCTACGTAAAAACATTTTTTGCGTTAAATCTCAAAGTAATCCCTATTGCATAACTGAGTAGTGGTGGATTAATAATTTCAAAAAAGGAGGCTAATTATGTCTTGCGGAAATCCTTATAAGAATATGATGCAGAATACTTATACACCTTTTATTGATGCTATGTCGTCAGAAAAGAATTTAAGTTATGAAAAATTGGAGTGTATGCAATTTGGTATATGCGAATATAGACCAGAACAAGTAGAAGAAGTTCCCTTGTTTCATTACTAATTAAAGTACCAAATTTATTATTAGATTGGAAGAAGATGTTGTTTTATATTTAAGTAACCTCTTCTTTTAATTATTGTGTTCAGATTTTCCTAGTATTTTGATTAGATAAATTCCTATGCGAAGGATGAAATCTAAGTTTATTTCTATAATTCTCATCTCCCCAATAGTGATCTTCGTAAAATAAAAAAACAAACATAGCTACACCAGCTGTTAGTAGTCCCCCAATAATTAAAACAAAATATATAAGGTAATCTGAAGGCACCCAATTACTAATTCCAAAAATAATTACACCAGACATAATGTTTAGAAAAATTAGATTTTTATATAACTATTTTCACTAAGTAAAACAATTTTTACTACCTGAAAAAATACCCAATTTTTTAATAAATTAAAATCTGAATCTTTCATTTAAGATTAATGATTATGTTTCTTTATTTACTGATAATATTAATGAAATTACTATTCAATTTTTTGGTAGAGTTATCTAAGCTTAAAAATCTTTCACCGTTATATTCTTATTGGCATTCAGACCAAAATGATTTAGATGAAAGGAATAGGTTGTTAATTGCAAATAAAGATAGTCCAGTTTTATATCTGTTTGAGAAAGAACCTTACAAGTGGGAGATATTATTTCAAAGCATTATAAGAGAAATAATAAATGGAGATTTATCTTCATTGAGAGGCTTGCAAGTTCTTTTAAGTAGTCTTTCTCTTGAAGTAAGAGAAAAAGTTTTAAAGGAATTACTGGCAAATGAAATTATTAATAAGGATTATTTTGCCCAACTTAAAAAGCCAATTGACATGAAGTCACAAACAAAAAGTAATTTGCTGAGATTTATAAGAATCTTATTTGCTATATTTACAAATCCTTATGGTATTGAATTAAGAAGAAAAAAAATTCATATTTATGAGAAAACGGGTTTTTTATTTAACTATTTAAAGAATCTTTATTCAAAATAAATATTTGTATCAGATACTTAAACTTATTTGTAAGAATTGATATTTTAAAAGATCGATATTTAATTCAAATTTATTATGGCCAAAAAAGAAGGAAATGAACTTGCTACGGTAAAGGTTTATTTAAATACAACCATTATTGCTACTTTATTAGGAGTTGGTTTTTTGGCATCAACACTTATTTTTGGTGTGCTTTTGATAGCTTTAAAATAGATAACTATATTAGTTTGGTTTAGTAAGAATATATCGAATTTTGATTATTAATAAGTAATTAATACATTGCATTATCCATACCTTTCATACTATTTTTTTTATTAGTTTTTAATACAATGATTAAAAATCTCCTTGATAATGATGAAACCAAAAAAGATAAGTTACTTAAACTAAGCTTCAAAGAAATACGTCTAGAAGCAAAAAAATTATCACTTCACTTATATAGTCGTAAAACTAAAAAAGAATTGGTCGAATTACTTTTGAAAGACCAAAAGAAATTGTTGATTGAAAACAAATCTAATGATGATGTTGTTGCAGAAGAAGATAGGATAGCTATAGAGAAAGCTAAAGAAGAAGATAGGATAGCTATAGAGAAAGCTAAAGAAGAAGAGAGGATTGCTTTAGAGAAAGCTAAAGAAGAAGAGAGGATTGCTTTTTTGAAGAAGTTGCAACTGATCAAGATAGAGAAAACTAATGCTAAAGAAAATGAATATATAATCTCAAACAAAAACAAAAATTTGAAAAGATTATTATCTAAGTCATTTCCCAATAAAAAAATAACCGTTACAGATAATAAAGATGGATCTCAAACAATTCTTATAAACTAACTTTTTTAAAATCGATTTTAATTTCTTAACTAGCTGCTCACCTCTCCTGGTAAAAAAAACTGCTTAGATAAGTGTAAATCTTATTTATCAAACTTATTGCGTTTTTTATTAATAGGTCCTTTTTTTTGTTCAGCCTTATTGACCCTGATTTCTCTTCCCATCCATTCAACATCTTGAAGATCGTCAATAGCATTTTTCTCGGAATTTTGATCATTTAAATCTACAAATGCAAAACCTCTTTTTCTGCCTGTTTCTCTATCGAGAGGTAAATAACATTTCTTTACTACTCCATAATTACTAAAAAGTTGTTCAAGATCTTCAACTTCAGTTTCCCAAGATAAATTTCCAATAAAAATAGTCATTTCTGTAAAGTCTTTTAGTGAATGTACAAATAGTTGCTTTGGACTAGTGAAGTTATCTCCAATCAAATGCTTCCATTATTCTTACTCTAACTCTTTATTCGCTATATATCGAGTAGAAAAATATAGATATATTTTACATACCCATTGCTCTTCTTAGCTTTGCAGCTTCATCTAAACCTTCCATAATTGTGAATGTAGAATTTTCAGTAGCTTCTTGTCTTAGTTTTGAAAGCTCTCTATATTCTTCAGATTCATAAGCTTCAACCGCTGCTCTCATGGAAGGAAATTCACAAATAACGGCTAAATTGGCATCCTCGGTCCTCTCCTTTCCTTGAGGCTCTGTATTTTTTGCAAAAACTTGTCCGCCAATCCCTTTTAGCTATGGACCAACTTTATTTACATATTCATCAAATAAATCCTGATTAATTATTTTTGCCGTTGATATCCAGTATCCTTTAGCTCCACTTTTATCCATGATGCATTTATGTTTCTAATATAAATTTAGATTAACTGTCAATCAAATGGAATCTATTTCTCAGAATTATAATCTAGTTTATTCTGAAGCTTAGCTGCCTTATGCAATAAACCTACAGCTTCTTTTCTCCCAGTTGCTATGGATGCTTGATGTAATAATTCAGCATACTTTTTAGTTAATTTTTTCATTGGTTTAATTTTTCAATGTGATATGAACAGGCTTAATAAGTAAGTTTAATCTTATCCTTTCCAATAGTAGCTAGATCAAAAAAAACTTGATTATCAGAAAGTATTTGACTCTTGCAGTTCGCAACCTTTTTCAGGAATTCTTTAGCTTGGTCAATATTGCTACCCCTTATCTCTACCTGAGATTAAACAATCATATCATGAACTACAAAATATATTCTTTTTTAAGCTTCAAGTTCTTATGCCTTAATAGCTTATGAAAGGTTTTTTGTATCCAAATTCATCTCTTATACAGTCATTGTATCGTTTAGTGAAATAAGGCTTACCTCTTGACTAAACCCTTATTCTCATTCATTTGAATAGTTAATTTCAATTTTTATATTTGCGTTTAGAGGAGCAAAATTGAACGGATTAGGTATCAAGATAAATCTCAAATTAAAAATAATTACCAGAAAAATATATTCAAAACATTAATTTTAAGTTCAAAAATATGTATAAAGTTTGGATAGAAATTATCTTCCTTTATCTTCTTTCTGAGATAAGCCAGTATTCTTCATCCATCTAATCTATCTGCGTATTCTCTTAAAACTTCAGCCATCTTATGAGGTGGAATTTCTTTTTGATATTCTCTACATAAATCAAAAAATTTATTTAAGAAATCTTTCATTGAAGAGGACATGAAATTAAATTAGCGTTTCATTCTAAAAGTAATGTAAGCAAACACACCAAGCAATAAAATACTTAGCACTCCATAAGTAATTGCTATGCCATACATGTAAGTCATTTATTTATAAAGATATAAGTGCAATATAAATAATCTAATTAAAATCCTATAGCAAAAGAACTTCGATTAATAAGAAAGTTCCAAATTTTAAATAATTTAGTTTTTAAAAATTCTTGTTTGTCTTTTTTAGTAATCATTTACTTTCTTTTTCTTTTCTCGCAGCATTACCTTTAGCTCTTAATAGCAAAGTTATTGTAAGGGCAGCGCTAAGTATCACAGCATCAATTAATAGGTGTGGGGAGATATTCATAAGATGATAAGAGAAATAAGAAGAGTTATTATCTTTTCAGCAATAAATCTTTTATCCATTAAAAAATATGGGTTTATCTATCTAAGTTTATATCGACAGTTAATCACTGTCTATTTTAGATTTTCAGTTTCTCTTAATAAAAAATTATTTTATTTAACTGGAACAAGAGAAGGCACTTGCAAGAATATTTTTAAAAATATCTTAGGGAAGAAGGGGTCAAAAATTGACCCCTCTTGGTGAAACTCTTCCAAAGAAACACCATAGAAAGTTTACCTTGAAAAATGCAAATTTAATTAAATTTACAATATCAAGATTAAAAATTTAATCTGCGAGTCCCATTTTTTGCTCATATATTATTAATGAGCCAACTAATTTTTTGCTCAACAATTTTTTCTTCATCAGTCATTACTGGCTTGATATCAAAATCTATATCAAATTTAACTTTCCAAGAAGAAAAATGTTCTGTCATTTTTATAACTGCTGAAGCCTGGACAAAATATAAAAATTATTTGAGTAAGAGTCATGATATCTCCTCAAAAATTAAAATTCATCAAAATCATCTTTAAAAAAGATCTCCAACTTGCTTTTAAAAATTAAGCGGCCTTTTTAAAAGGGTTCATATTCTTTAGAAAGTTATTACTTTTGTTGTCACTCATTTGTCTATATCTTTGATTTATTTCCAGGATATATTTTCTAGCTTTTTTGTCACTTTCAATTTTCTGTTTTCGAAGACGTAAAGACCTTAAATCTTCTATTGACATGAGGCTATCATCTTGGTTGGATTTAAAATGATCAAATTGCATCAGTTTAAGAAATTAATTGTCTTCTTTAAGTGCTAGATTAACAACCTCGTAGTTATTTGCAATAGATATAATTAACTAATTTGATTTCAATAAGGTGGTTGATTTTTAGTGGGCTATAAATTTAAATATTAAAACCTTCAAATAAATATTTTTTAAAATCAAGAAAAACTTTTGAGCGAATTATATTGAACTTCTACTGATGCCATTGATTCGCCGTAATGTGATTCGGCTGATTTTATTAGTAACCAGTAAAAAAAGTTAACTAAAGCTTTATCCACGAGAATTTAGAAACTAATCTAAATAACCTAATAAATTTTGTAATAGCAATATACACAACAAATTTATTAAGCAATCAAGATATTTATATTAAAAACAGTATAGATTTATATTCATCAAGAAAGATTAGCACCTTTAGCAGCGTACTTAACCCCCTTTGAGTATTGGACTTTAGCCCGCGCTCTCTTTTTAGTAAACGAAAAATGGCACTTTAAGGGAGTTTATAAATAAAGAATCCAAGTTTGAATTGAAATTTAGTTTCACTTAAGGCTTGACAATTGAGTATAAATACTTTATTAATAGAGTGTAGTAAATTTTATAAAATCGTCCGATCTACCATCAGATAGACCGCAGTACGACTCAAGCCATAGGACGGGGACTTGAGCAAGATCAGGAGCTGCATCATGGTAAAAATGTATTTCAATGGAAAGTCATTCGTATATTGTAAGAAGCAGGAAGAGAAGATAATAAAACTTACTTATAGAGGATCTAGTTACTTAAGATAAGAGTTCTAATTTATTTTAAATATCTAATAAAAAATTTATTTAAGAGGTACTACTAAATTTATTAATGCTCCTTTTGCCATACTCCACAATAAATAAACTCATTAGATTAACAAAAAAGGAATCTTATATTTTGAATTTTGGAGAAGCTAAAGAGACAATCAACCAATTCTGAATGAATATAAGTAATCTGTTTTTTAAGAGTATCGTTCTTTAAAAATTGCCACACAAAATTCTTGCTATTAAAAAATATAGATATCTTTATTACTAATTCCATTAGAATTATTCCTAATAAATATGTTTTTTGTTGTTATTGATTTATTGATGAGAGGAGAAATTACACTTAAAAAGGCTAGATAAATATATTACTCATCAAATTATCTTTTAAAAATTTTTGGCATGTATTTAAGTTATTTATAAACCAGTATTTATTTATACTTTATAAGAAAAACTTATGGTTAAAATAGTTTTTTCCTATTTTTAAAGTTATTTATTTGTATATCTTGTAACGTGAAATTTATCTAGATATTATTAATTTGTAATCAGATTTTACCAGCTTTATGCAACCGATTTCTGAAGAACTTTACAGAAAAATAGTTGAGAGTTCAAAAAAATGAGTAAGTTACTAATTGCTTTATTAGCTTTAGATATAGGTGTTAGTCTTTCTAAAATTTATATTTTCACCTGATAATCAAATAACTTTAGAAAAAAAGAACTAATTAAAGTGTTGAAGATAGGCTATAAGTATTAGATACTTATTATTTTTTTTAGAGTTTCAATTTATAAAATCAATAATTAAACCAATAAAGGAGCTACCATCAATAAGGCTATTAACTTTGCTAATCCCATAAAGATAAATCTGAATCTCCTGTTGATCGTTGCATCCAATGTATTTTCCAAATGTTGTCTACTTTTTTAAAAATAGAAGTAACTGTTGGTAAATCATCATTAGGTTTACCTTTGTAGCTAAATTTTGAACCAAGAGTGAAAATGCACATTACTATATTTTCACTTAAAAATTCGAATCGATGTATTTTAGTTATTTCTGCCTTTTCTTGAATGACATCACCAGAAGTCATCATTTGTTCAAATCCTGCTGCATCAAGGGGATTGCCACTAGGTCTGATTAACAAAAAATCTGAAGTTGCATTTTTAATAAAAAAAGAACCCATTTTTTCTGGGGTCGCAAGCTCATTTAATAATGAAATTATTTTTTCTTTATCAGACATAAGAATAACGATTTATTGTCTTTAGTTTAGATCGACTATTTCAACTCTACAAATTTTAACTGAGATAATTTAAAAATATTTCGTTAAAATATTCAAAATTACCAGATTCGTAATGCAAACAATGTTGAGGTTTTTAAAAAATTATTATCCATTGGCAAAAAACTAAAAAATATCTACCTTTTTTTATTGGATTTAAATTACTTACATTTACTTTATTTCTTAACTATATTATTAATCGCTAAATGATATTATCTTCACATAAAACATAATTAAATAAATATCTTGTTAATAATGAAGAACGAATAAAACGATTCAAGTCTATGTCTCTTAGTGAAAGACAAGAATTGATCTTAAAGAAGATGAAGCTAAATAAATAGAAGAAGAAAGCGGGATTCTTAATAAAAAATATGATAGTAAAGAGTTTTATTAATTAATTTATATTGCAAATTGCTTCCCAGAATTTAAGAGAGAAAAAATAAAAAAATATTTAGGTTTATTTATTTAAGCTATTTATTTTGGTTCCCTTAAGGCAGTAATAATTAATCCTCCGATCAATCCGAGATTAATAAATACTGCTCTTTGATGGAAAGGGAATACATGAAAAATTATTGTTGTTGGAATAAGAAAAAGTAATAATAAAAATGAACCGATTTTTTGATTTTCTCCAAATATAAAAAATCCTGAACCAAAGATAAGACATATAATCGCCTGCACTAGAAGAATAGATGAAATTGGATCAGGAATACCTTTGGAAGAAATATATTCAACTGTTTTATTAAAACCATTTATTTTTCCTGGTATGGCTGAGATGAAAATTGCTGAGATTGCTAATCTAGACAAAAAGTCTAAAACAGATTTGATACCTTTATTTCTAAAAAAAATATTTTTCATAATCTTAGTATAAGAAAAAATATTATTTGTTTTATAAATAATTAATTAGGCATTAAAATTCTAAACTGTTTTTCTAAATAGGTTAGCCTTGAAAAAGTTTTTTCTATGAATGTGAAGCTTTTAAAGGGAATTAAGAGTACTTTTTGAATTGTCTTTTTATTTTTATGTAATAATAAACTCAACTTAAATTAAAAATGTTTAATAAATTACTTTTAACTTTCTTTTTACTTTTTAGTGCCTTGATAACTATTTATCCTTCAAACAAAGAAAATACTAACTTTTTCAATTATTGTTATTCTCTTGAAAATATACTTTCTAGAAATTCGTTAGAAAAAAGTAAAAATTTATCAAAGAATTTTAAGCCTCTTGCAAAAGATATTACTTTATTTGGGACTAAAAAAACAAAAGGAGCTTTAGCTAACAAGATTATTGATCAATATAAAACTTCTAAAAAATTATTTATTATAAATCTTGTGCCTAATCAAATTTATTGTTTGGGAGGATATTGGATTGAGAAGGTTAATCCAGGAACGTTTAAATCAATTTTCCTTGAGAAAAGTAAACAAAAAATAAATGAATATAAAGATATTAAAAAGGAGGTCGATGAATTTATAAATGATATAAATTCAGAATATAAATCTTTAAAAATAGAAATTAACGATCTATTTTAGAAAATTAAAATTCTTTTTCTAAACTAAATGATTTATTAGTTATATTTGGTTCACTTTTTCTAGATTGTGATATAAAAAGCATTAGAAATCCAAAAATTAATACAAAACCAAAGATTGATAAAGAATAAATTAGGTTTTGTGAGACATTTAATTTAAGTTTGCTTTTGGTAAATTTTCTAAAGAGATTAAATGTTTTATTAGATGAGGAAGAATAACTTTCTGAAATATTATCAATATAATTTTTAATAATTAGTTCTTTGTTATTTAATTTTTTATCTAATTGCATATTATTTTCAGATGCCCCAACTTTATAATTGGATTGCTCATAAAAAAATTCATGTATATTTGAAATGTTTTTTATGTTTTTATTTTGAACCTCCAATTTGGTTCTTTCTAAATCATCATCAAACCATTCGTCATAGATTATAAAGTTAGGTTTAGCAAAATAAGACAAAATTCTTTATACAAAAAAGTACATTAAAAAGATAAGTTAAATTAAAAAAAAAAGTTATTTTTGTTGGTAAATTTTATAAACTATATTTATAAATCATGATTAATTGTCAAGTCCTTATTTAATTTAATTTTATAAATTTTCAATCTTTTAATTATTTCATTACTTTTTGAAGGTTAGTTGGATGGATTATTTTATAATTTTTACTTTCTTTTTAATCAATAAGAATATTTACTCTCTTTTGAAATAATATGCCAAGATTAATTTTAACAAAAGATCCAATTAGTATTAATTATGCATTTAACTCTGAAGTGAACTTTATCTTTCTCTTAATATAAATAACATTTTTTCATTAATTTAAACTTTTGCTAAAGAAATTTTATATATAAAAAATAGTTTAACTTAATTAACTTCACAAATATTTTTAAATTAGCTCATTATAAAAATGAACTTAACATCTTCTATAGCAAAGCAGTGGTAATGTTTAGTGCAAATTTATTTAATTGATTCTTTATAAATATATAATTCTAAAATATAACTAAAAATAAAAATCTTTACTTAATTTATTCAAAGATATAAACTTGTCCTGAAAACTAAATCTTTAAAATAAATGTCTGAGATAAGAACACCTTGGGGTTCAATATCAACAAAAGTTAGTTTATTCCCAATTTACTATTTGATATTTATTTATGGTTTTGTGTACATATTACCTTTTGGCAAAAATTTAATTGGAACAACTTGGTTTGATTTATTGAAAAAAGAAGATGGACCTTTGGAATGGTTGCAGTTTAGTCAATTTTTTATGTCCTCCATAATGGGACTTTTTATTTTCTATAAGTCTAAAAGAAAGAGATCAATAAATTCTTTGATTTGGTTATTTTTTAGTATATTTTGCTTCATAGTTTCTGCTGAAGAAATAAGTTGGGGGGAAAGAATTATAGGCTTTACATTGAATTCAATATCAGAATTAAGTATCCAAGGTGAGACTAATTTTCATAATCTTCCTTTTTTTCATAATCTTCTTCTTGATCCATTATTACATGTTTTATGTATATTTTTGGGTTGGGTGGGATGGAGAAAATGGCCTTATTTAAGTTCTTTACCAAGTAAAGAATATAGCTTGTTTTTTTTATTAGTATCTTTATTTTTTGCTTATTATGATCTCTCCTGGGCTTCAACGGTTCAACATATTAGAAATGATCAAGAGATTTTTGAATTTCTCTTTTCTACTGGAATTTTTATGCATTTTTGGCAGAATATAAAACTTTTAATAAAATCTAAAAATAAACTTTTAGATAATTTTTAAATATTTTTTCTTTTATTTCAAGAAAATGATAATATTGATGATTTTATTTTTAGAAAATTATTTTGAGTTTCTTCTTAAAAAATAAAATCCAGCCCCTAGAGAAATTATTACTGGAAACCAAGCTGCAATTATTGGAGGAAGTAATCCCTTAACTCCAAAAGCACTAAATATAAATGACATCACATAATAAAATAATATGAGAATCACACTCAATCCAAATCCCTGACTTTTGGAAGATCTTAAATTAGATTTAGAACCCAAAATACTACCTATTAATCCAAAAACTAAACATGCACAAGGCAATGTGAATTTTTCTTGAATTCGTACTTGAATCTTTCTAATCTCCTTAAGATCTCCTATCTTTTTATATATATTTTCAGCCTCTAAAGCTTCTTTTAAAGACATATCGCTTGCATCTTTTGGGACTTTTGCAAGATCTAATGGGCCTTCAACGAAAGGATATATATATTGTTTGAATTTAATGCTTGTTGTTTGTCCCATTGAGTCAGTTGAAACAATACTTCCATCTTTGAATATCCAAGAAGAATTATCTTTATTAAAGATGGCATTTTTTGCAGTAAGAATTTGCTTTATATTTTCTCTGGAAAAGTCTAAAACTGTCACTTCTCTCATAATATTGTTTTCAAACCGAGAAGCATAGAAAATATGGGTTAGTAATGTATTTGTTTTTGTTGGCTTATTAGTGGAAGCACCTATTCTGGATCCTTTTCTAGAAAAAATGATGTTATTTTTCCCTTTTTCTTTGTTGAAAGCACTTCCTATTCCAGATCTTAAAGTTGATTCAGCAAGCTTATTACTTGTTGGTACTAAATTATCATTGAAATAAAAAGTTAATCCTGTCATAAATATTGAAACTGCAAGAGCAGGAGCAATAATTCGAGATGTTTTAATTCCTAATGATCTTAAAGCTAATAATTCAGAATTAGCTGATAGTTTTCCATAAGATAATAGTGTGGACAATAAAACTGCCATTGGAAATGATAAAACTAAAAAGCTAGGAAGGCTATAAATTAAAGCTTTTAAAGCTTGTATTAGAGGTAAGCCATACTCAACTATTTTTCTTATAAGATCGAACATTACCCCAACAGATAATGAAATGACAGTAAAAGCAGAAATGGCAAATATCATAGGAGGTATTATTTGTCCTAATAACCATCTATCTATCAAAGGTATTGAATGCCAAGGTCTAATTATTTTACTGATGGCCTTCTGTATTAGCGATTGATTTGAATGTTTCAAAAGGAATTTATTAATTTGTTCTTTCGTTTCTTTAATTATAAAATATCAATGATATGGAGATCAATAAAAAATTTCTGGTTAATAAGAATATTTTTTATTAGTAAATCTCTAAAATAAATCCAAAAATAATTTATTAATACTTGCAGTAAAACAAGAAATTTGGTTAATTGAAAAATATAAAAACAAGTTAATGACTACTAAAACAATTTTGATAGATTGTAAGTGCATTCATTGTCAAAAGAAATCAGAGCAAATTAGTAATTCGATATTATATTGGAGCAAATTAGTTTTAAGAAAACTTTAGATCAGTTTCTCTTATAAACTCTCTTAAATAGATAGCTAATTTTAAACTAGTCAATTTTTTTAAAATTTATTATGAATAGATAAACAATTAAGTTTATACGGCTTGTCTTTATATCCTCTTGTAAGCTTATTAAATTACTTAGCTTTTTGATTCCCTTTGTAGATTCTATTTTCTCTATTTAAAAGAAAAAGTATAATTAAAATACAAGAAGGGATGAGAATAAAATCTAAAGACATAAGTTTTATTAAGTCTATTATTTATTTAGCAATAAAATAAAAATTTGACAGTAGGTTAATACTCTTACTTTAAGGCTTTTTATTTAATAGGAAAACTATCATCTAATTAGTTATATTATTTGCTTGATTTTAAAAATTTAAAAAAGCTTGCAAGTATCCCACCGGCAAGCTCATGACGACATAGTTAAATTCAGATTTTCTGATGTTAACCAGCTAAGCACTTCCTAAATGCTATTAATATTTTACTGAGTAAAATTACTTATCGTGAGTATAAATGCTTATTTTTAGTAATTTATCTATAAGTTAGATTAAAAAAATAATTTAATTAAAAAGTTCTCAAGCAACAAAAATTTTTAACCAAAAATTCACATTTCTACCCATTAATCCTTGTCACTAAATTTTCGCTACCTTTGTTTTACATAAGTTAATAATTGTATTCTTAATTAATTTCAAATTCAGGAGTGACAACAGAATGAGGAGGAAGACAAAATATGTTTCCATCCGAAACTAGACCTTATATTGATGAATCTGTATCTTACGTCGGTTACCCTCAAAATGCTGAAAAAGTTAATGGTAGATGGGCTATGGTTGGTTTCATTGCACTACTAGGTGCTTATGTAACAACTGGACAAATTATTCCAGGAATTTTTTAAAAAATATTTTTATTAACTTTAGATCTCTTTGATCTTTAAGAAATATTCTAAATAATTTAATAACTAATAAATTCAAAAAAATAAATTATAAATTTATTTACTTCCTACTTACTATATTAAAAAATTGATTTAATTAAATTTTGAGAATAAAAAAAACCAAATAAATGTTATTGCATTAAGAATAAATATTATTCCAAGAAATATATATGCAAATTTTTTACCAATAAATGCTGTCTCAGGTTCTAGCTTTACTCTCATAAAAATCTCGATTTATAATAATTAAAATAGCATCATTTCTTGAATTAATTTAAGTATTACAGAAGAAAAAGGATGAATTTAATGTTTTTTGTTTTTAATCTATTTTTTACTTTAATTTAATAGTTTTGTACTTTCCTAAACTTTTTCGTCGGGGAGATTTTTACTATTGTTGTTTAAAACCTTTTTTAGGTTGAGACAGTATTGCACCAATGTAAATTAGTAAAATTAGCCAAAATAGCATTTCTAATAGTGGGTTCACTATGAGAATTAACTCCAATTACTAAAACAAATCTAATTCTATTTTTATTATTACGGTAGAGTTTTTATATTGATTCTATTTTGCATATTATTTATATTTTTTATAAGAATATTTAAGTCTGTAGAAATTCAAAAAAAAAGATATCTATTAAAAAATGAAACTTTCCTAAACAAAAAAAACCAAATTTAAATTTAGATTTGGTTTTTAATAAATTTTAGGTGTTTCTCTAGACAAAACCTGGAATTATTTGACCTGTTGTTAGGTACGCTCCAACAAGTGCAATGAAACCAATCATTGCGAACCTTCCATTAAGCTTCTCAGCTACTACTTTTTCTTTTTCTATAATTTTAGGTTCAGTGTTTTTCATTAGAACCACCCTGGAATAATCTGCCCAGTTGTTACATAAGCACCAACTGCTGCAACAAATCCTAGCATTGCTGCCCAACCATTAAAACGTTCTGCTTCTGGAGTCATTTTTGTTAACCATATTTGTTAATAAATATAACATATTTGTTTATTAATGTAAAGAAACTAATGTTATTTCGTAGATAATGCTCCATAGATTTAATATATGCTACAAATATGTATCAGATTATACTCTGATAGTAATATGGCTTTTGGCTCTGATACTTATAAATTTGAAAAATTATATATAAGCTGGAAGCCTTTTTTTTCTTAGGAGTAAATCCTCATACATAGGTGATTTAAATTAATATGTACATAAGAGTCAGCTAGTAGGGATACAGGCTGACTCTTTTTAATTAGAATTTTTGTTTTAAGAAAAAGTAGGTTTTAGAATGCAAATAATTGCTATTAATAAATTAGATGTATAAAAATTAATGTCATTCACAACCTATTACATGCATTTTATTTTTGCAAGAATTCCTTCTCTATTAAGCTCTGATTTAATACTCTATATCGTGCCTGCGCTTACAATTACAATATTATTCTACAGCTTTAAAATAATGTTTTTTAAGACACCGAAATTGAGAAAAGTTAAATAACCCAGGATCTCAGAATATTTATTTTTACTGCAGTTTCTAATTTTCTTAATTTTGGAAAATAGACTTTTCTAGATTACTAAAGGAAATATAAGACTTCATTGGAGATGTACTATCCAGAATCATAAAAAAAAGATGATTTAATATTGGAAATTGGAAGTGGCAGTGGTGAGAATGGAGTAGGTTTTCACAAACGCTTTGCTGGAATAAGTTAGCAAACAAGTGATTCCGATTTGCAGCATAGAAAAAGTATGATTTTTTTTCATTGAGTCTGAAGACTTAAATAAGAAAATGCCCCAACCTCTTGAGCTTGATTTAGAAAATATTCGTTGGAAAATTAAAATGGAGTTAACCCATGTTTTGAAAGGTATAATTCCCATAAATCCGATTCATTTAGCTCAATGGAAATATTTCATAGTAAGGGGGCAGGAAAATTAATTAGGAAGGGATTTTGTGATATTGTTTGGGCCATTTAAAATTGGTAAGAAGTATAAAAGTCAAAGTAATTATTTTGTTGATTATTCATTAAAAATGCAAAATGATCTTTGATGTATTAGAGATCTCTAGCAAGTTACTTAGGAAGCTAAAAAAATGATTTGTTTCTAGAAGATATCGTTAGGATGCCAGAAAATAATTTTTAAATACTTTATAGAAAAGTTTCTTGTTAAATAAAATTAAAATATCAATAAATTATTAAAGAGTATTTTAATAAATGATCATCCTGAGAGCTTTCTGCTCCACTCTTTATGCTTTTCATCTAAATCTTCAGCTTTCTCTCCTAAGCTCAACTGTCTTTCTAATAATTCCACTTTTGTAAGTGTTATTTTTTCTGAATAAAATTTAATAGGCTGTTTTCCATGCAAGTTGTCACCACTCATAAATATCATAAAATTCAATTATCTTTTTTAAGATGAAAATTACGATATCGCTAATTCTTTTATATTCTTTTCAGATTTGCGTAAATTAATGTGATAAAAAATTTATATTTATTATTTTTAAATACTCTTTTTATTATATGAAGTTTCCCAGATATATCTTCCTTCTTTGATATCTGACTTAACCGCAACACAATTGCAAGCGATATTCCAAAGTGCTTTGGGTATAGGATCAGGATTAAAAAGATATGCCTTTCTAAAGGCTTTTTTAATCAAGACGGTAGCCTTTTTAGCATGATAATGAGGAATGGTTGGACATACATGATGAACTACATGGCTCGAACCTATATTATGATGCAGAAAATTAAGGATTTTCCCGTAAGGCCTGTCAATAGATAGAAAGGCTCCCCTCATAAATGAAAATTCCGTATTTGAAAGATGCGGTACATCTGAATCTGTATGATGAAGCCATGTATAAACTACTAACCAACTATTAACTATTAATAAAGGACCAATATACATTGCAATTACTGGAAATAATCCATACTTAAAAACAAAGAAAAAAATACCCAATAACGTTAAAGCTACACCAATATCTGATATCCAAACTTTCTTAGTCCATATTGATGGCCATAATGCTTTGGAAAATGGTTTGATTGGCCAAAAATGATTTGAAGTTCCATATTTTATACCTCCTGTACTACCTGTAAGTAAATAAGCAGGCCAGCCAAATATTAGATGTAAAATAAGTTGAAGAATTCCGTAATTTTTCTTACCTATGGAATTTGAAAAATGTAATTCTTTTTCGCCTCCAACCTTTTCTGTAACTCCATTTCCCTCAATGACTAAAGGAACGTGAGTTTCACCATTGGTTACATTATTTGTGAATCGATGATGAACTGCATGAGAACGCTGCCAAGAGAAATAAGGAACTAGTAGTAATGAATGTAGTAAATATCCAGTTATAGTTTCCAAAGTTTTGTTTTCAGAAAATGCTCCATGTCCACATTCATGGGCAATTACCCAGAATCCCATCGCAGTGGTACCTGACAGTAATGAGTAAATGATCCAAATTGGGATCATATTGGGACTAAATGGAATAGATAACCCTATTCCTACTACTAGTAATTGAATCAAAGCTGATTGTAAAAGATACCTCGAAGAAGTTTTTGTATTGCACTTAAAATAGTGATCTGGGATAACATCCTTAAATTCTTTTATGCTTGGAATATCTTTATTATCTATTACAAGCGCTTGGCCTTTAAGACCTGAAAATTTTATATTACTCAAATTTTTGTTAGGTAAGAATTTAGTTAAATAAAAATCAATTTACATATTCTATTATCCAACACAGCCTCTTAATTATGGAAATAATGTATCATTTTTCTTTCTCAATAGAATTTCTAAAAACTAAAATTTTGTCTTCACATAAATCAATTTGAGTAGAACATTTTTGATTTTAATTTTTATGGTGGAATCTCTTGATTTATTCATTCAATTAGTTTTTTACAACGCCTGTGTTTGTTCTTATTTAAAGTTTATTTAATTTAAAGACCGCGTATATACCTCTTTGGGAGAACTGATTGTTTACGGGGTTTTACTAAAATAGGTAAAACAATTACTCCTACAGTGAAAAGACAGATTGGAGCTACTACCATTAATATAGATTCTAATGACATAAAAAAATTTAGAATTTATTAATAAATAGCAGGATTTTTTTTTAAAGTCATGCGTATTTATATCTATTTAGTGAGAATTACTTCAAAATATTTGTAAATTATTAAGCAAAAAAGAAAAAAAGATTAAAAAACATCAATTTTCTCATAATTCATCCTATTAAATTATCCATGTAGTTTTCTTGATTGGAGTTTATTGCTAATGGATGAAGAAAAAAAATGGATGCTAATGACTTATTATTGCCCAACTCATGGCGATTCAGGTAAAGTCAAGCCGATTGAAATAACAAAAAAAGAAATTAGTAGAACATTCTTAAAAAAAGATAGGACCTCTAAAAATTAATTATTCAAAATAATTTTATTTAGATATTCGTTTTTAATTTATTTGCTTAATTAATAATTTATTAAGCAAATAAAGTTCTAGTATTAATAATTTCTAAATTTGATCTGAATCGCATGTCAATTCACATTGATTAAGATCACTAGATGATATTTTCTCTAAAATTCTTAACATATCAATTTCTGAAAGATCTCCATTGGAGTTCCACTTTAAAGTTGTTTTCCTTTGTGGGGAAATTTTTTTATTCATTTTGATTCTCTCCCTTTAAATGTATTTCTAAACAACGAGTAATACATTCTTGATGACCATCCACAATACTGCATTCAGTAATACATTCAAAATATGAATTAATAGAATCTATTTCTGTATTTTGGTTATTAGAAACAACTGAATCATTCATGAATTTGTAAGATTTAATTGGAATAGAGATATAGCACGAAATTGTGGCTCATAATTTAATTTATTAAGTGAATTAGAAAAAATAAGTATTATTTACTAAATTAATATTTCAAGTGATTTAACTTAAGAAAGTTAGTAATAATTTTCTTTTAAAAGATTAAAAAAACAACAATTTTGAGTGTTAAATCTTAATTCTTCATAAAGCATGCTTTCAAAAAAAAATCAGCATAAAGACTGATTTACTTTGCAGTAATTTAGTTAGATGATAAAAAAGTACAATTTTAGATTTTCAAATGAAATCAGTAATTAATTGGCTTTCAAAAATTTTAGAGAGTATGGCAAATGCTTTTATGCATCCTCTAAAGAATGAACTACCCCCATCTATTGGTACTCATGCATATAGCACTATTCCTGCCAAAAGAAAATTGAGAAGAAGGTTTAATTAGGCATTAACTTATTTGGATTAGTTCTTCATTTTTATTATCCCAAATAATATATTTGAAGCAGTTTGGGAAATCGCTTAATTTTAAGAACTTTGCTTGATGAAGTAAATGAATATTTGCTTTATGACAAGCCTTTAAATTGTAATTTGGTATTCTCTCAGAAAGATGATGAATGCTATGGAAGGATATGTCTGCTAAAAACCAATTTAGCCAAGCAGGTATATTTAAATTGCTACTACCTAAAATAGCTCCATCGATGATATCCCAATTTTTTGTGTTTTTAGCATATGCATTTTTATAGTTATGTTGTACGAAAAAAACACATATTAGAATGGCGGCTGATAGGGTTGATACTAAGGAATAAAATAATAAGAAAAAAACTAATCCCAACCATTTGCACATAAAAATCCAGCCAATTATTACTACTACATTATTTATTATTAATTCAAATAGTTCACTAAAATTATCTCCATAATCAGAAAAAGGTGGTTTAACTCTTGCATTAATAGCTAAAAATTCAGAAAATTCTCTGTTTTTTATTTTGATAAAAGTCTCTTTAAATATATCTTTAGTGAAATTAAAAATAATAATAATAAGTCCTAATCTAGGTTTCAAAACTAAGTAATAAAAGCCACCAGGGAAAAGCATTATCCAATTTCGACTGACTTTATAGAATATTTGTTCTCTTTTTGAGAGGGAATTATAATCTTCAAGACTTAAAACATCTATCGGACCTTTGTAAACTTCCCAATTCCCATTATTTCTATGATGAAATGCATGATCAATCGACCATGATTTCTGAGGAATACCATTTACCAAACCAAGTAAAAATCCAAAAAAGCGGTTTAATTTACGTTTTGTGAAAAGAGAATTATGGCCACAGTCATGCATTAATGAGAATGTTCTAGATGAAAATAGAGTTAGAAGACAAATAATAGGTATCAATAATAAACCTTTTATTAATATTGAAAAAGAATGATTTACCATTTGGTAAACAATTAACCAAATAGAAATTATTGGGATTATGGTAGAAATAATTTGATAGAAAGCTCTAAAATTATTTCTTTTTAGAAATGGCCTGATTAAAAAATCACTTCTTTTTACCCCAAGCATATTACCTAACCTTTTTAATGAACATAACAAATTTTAAAAATTTTTGATTATTAACTATCAAAAATCTATTTTATTTTAAAATTCCTAAAGAATAAATTCTTTAGACATAGTTCTCAATTGATCTAGATTTAATCTCTTTAAGTAATTCTTAAAATCTCTAAGAATTTTAGTTGATTCAGAATCATTACTCTTGCAAAGAAGACTAGTAGAAATTAATTCAATAAGATGATCTTTATCCATAACTCCTTATAGACCATAATTCCTGTTTAAAGAATTAAGGTCTTGAATTCGAGATCATTAAATCATTATTAAAAAAGTTATTTTTAAGAAATTTTTATGA
>CACGNA010000013.1 GCA_902574425.1 uncultured Prochlorococcus sp.
ATACACTCTAAAGCAAGCTTCCTAGCTAAACCAGCATCTCCTAGATATAAATTCCACTTTTCTATTTTTATAAAAACCTTTTCTGAAATAATATTTTCTAGATCACTTATTCCTATCTGAGAGTCCATAAATAAAAATTGATTTAAGTTGATTGTTTTGCTGTATCTTTAGGTTTTTTGATAATTACAAAAAGTAAATGGGATGCTAAAACAATTGACCAGAAAATTGCAAAATTATTAAAAAAATCAAGCTCATATTTAATTTCTTTAAAAAGCCAAGTGCCACTTATAACTGCGGTAAATATCATGCAATGAATCACAAAATTTACTATTCGAGAAAAATGTTTATAGGTGGGATCTTCTAAATCACCATTTCCATACCACTTTATAGGCATATTTATAAGATTGATATTGTTAATAATAGATATTTTACCCGAAATCTAGTTGACTAAGAGACCCTGAAACAGAGATATTACAATTTATGCGCCTGTAGCTCAGTGGATTAGAGCACCTGACTACGGATCAGGGTGTCGGGAGTTCGAATCTCTCCAGGCGCGTTTTAAATTATGAAATATTCTTTTTATATTTTTCTAAAAAATATCGTCTATATTGAGACTATTACTTATCAAATTTAATGAATATCCTTCAACATCTTCAAGAAAGTGATCCAGTAATATCAAATTTTATTAATTCTGAAGAAAATAGACAGGAAACTCACCTTGAGTTAATTGCGAGTGAAAATTTCGCATCAATGGCTGTCATGCAGGCTCAAGGATCGGTACTTACTAATAAATACGCGGAAGGATTGCCTCAAAAAAGATATTACGGGGGGTGTGAATTTGTTGATGAAATTGAAGAATTAGCTATTCAAAGAGCTAAGAAATTATTTAATGCAAATTGGGCTAATGTTCAACCTCATAGTGGAGCGCAGGCAAATGCCGCAGTTTTCTTAACTCTTCTCAAACCTGGCGACACAATCATGGGAATGGATTTATCTCATGGTGGACACCTTACTCATGGATCTCCAGTCAATATGAGTGGTAAGTGGTTCAATGCAGTTCACTATGGTGTAAATAAAGAAACTAGTGAATTAAATTTTGATGAAATAAGAGAGATAGCACTAGAAACAAAACCAAAATTAATCATATGTGGTTATTCTGCTTATCCAAGAACAATTGATTTTGAATCATTTAGAAATATTGCTGATGAAGTTGGTGCATTCTTAATGGCCGATATCGCTCACATCGCGGGGCTAGTAGCAAGTAAACTTCACCCAAATCCAATACCTCATTGTGATGTAGTAACTACAACTACTCATAAGACATTGAGAGGGCCAAGAGGGGGACTTATTTTATGTAAAGATGAAGAATTTGGGAAAAAATTTGATAAGTCTGTTTTTCCTGGAACTCAGGGTGGGCCTCTAGAACATGTTATTGCCGCTAAAGCAGTTGCATTTGGTGAAGCCTTACAACCTGATTTCGTTAATTATTCCCAACAAGTAATCAAAAATGCCAAAGTTCTGGCTTCAACTTTAATACGTAGAGGCATTGATATTGTTAGTGGAGGTACTGATAATCATATTGTTTTACTCGATTTAAGAAGTATAAATATGACTGGTAAAGTTGCTGATTTGCTTGTAAGCGCAGTTAATATCACGGCAAATAAAAATACAGTTCCTTTTGATCCTGAATCACCTTTTGTGACGAGTGGGCTAAGGTTGGGTACTGCTGCTTTAACTACCAGAGGCTTTAATGAAAGTGCTTTTGCTGAAGTTGGCGAAATTATTGCTGATAGATTAATTAATCCAAATGATTCATTGGTTGAAAGTCAATGTAAAGAAAGAGTATTAACCTTATGTAATCGTTTTCCTCTTTATGAAGGAAAACTTGAAGGATCAATTAAATGAGTCCTAATTCCAAGGGAGTTGAAATTCTTTCTATTGGAACTGAGCTACTTTTAGGAAATATTATAAATACCAATGCCCAATGGATTTCTGAGAGATTATCTCAATTAGGCTTAAATCACTTTAGGCAATCAACTGTAGGCGATAATTATGATCGAATTATAAAAGTAATTCAAGAAATATCGAAAAGAAGTAATCTTCTAATTACAACGGGCGGCTTGGGGCCTACCCCAGATGACTTAACTACTGAAGCAATAGCCAAGTCTTTTAATGTACCTCTTTTTGAAAGACAGCACTTATGGGATGAAATTAAACAAAAACTTTCAAACTCAAAGCTGCAGGATAATTCTTCTAGCTTGCGGAAACAATGTTTCTTTCCAAAAAATGCGCAAATAATTAATAACCCTAGGGGCACTGCCCCAGGAATGATATGGGAGCCAATAAAAGGATTTACTATTCTTACTTTCCCTGGCGTACCAAGTGAGATGAAAGCTATGTGGGATGAAACTGCATTTGAATTTATTAAAAACAAATTCTCAGATAATTATTCCTTCTTTTCAAATACTCTTAAATTCTCAGGCATTGGAGAATCTAGCGTTGCAGAAAAAATTAACGATCTTCTCAATCTTAAAAACCCGACTGTTGCTACATATGCAAACTTGGGGGAGGTTAAACTCAGAATCACAGCTAGAGCAAAGAGTGAAGTGGAAGCAAAAAATATAATAAAACCTGTAAAAGAAAAATTAAAAAGAAAGTTTTCGAAATTTATTTTTGGAGAGGATCATGATACTCTCCCTAGCATTTTAATAAAAGAATTAGCCAAGAGAAACGAATCTATTGTTTTTGCTGAATCCTGTACAGGAGGACTACTCTCTTCATCGATCACATCAATATCTGGCTCATCTAAAGTTTTTCAAGGGAGTATTGTTTCCTACAGTAATGAACTAAAAAATTCATTATTAAATATTTCAGAAGAAAAGCTTACAAAATATGGAGCTGTTTCTAAAGAGGTATGTGAGGCCATGGCGATTAATGTAAAAGAGAAATCAAGAGCCGATTGGGCAATAGCAATAAGTGGAATAGCTGGTCCTAACGGAGGTAGTCAAGATAAACCTGTAGGACTTGTCTATATTTCTATTTCAGGACCGAATAATCATATTACTAACATCAAAAAAATATTTAACTCAACCCGCAATAGAATTGAAATTCAAACACTAAGTGTAAATGTGTGTTTTAACAGCCTCAGATTAATCCTATTATCAAAAAGTAAGTAACTTTTTTTTTACAAATTGAGTCAAGATACCTTATTTGATAAAGTTTGGGATTTACACAAAGTTTCAAGTCTTCCTGGTGGCTCAGATCAAATTTTTATTGGTCTTCACCTCATTCATGAAGTAACCAGTCCTCAAGCATTTGGTGCTTTAAAAGACAAAAACTTAAAAGTAAAATTCCCTAATAGAACCGTTGCCACAGTTGATCATATTGTGCCAACAGATAATCAAAGCAGGCCTTTCAAAGATAATCTTGCGGAACAAATGATTAGCACATTAGAGAAGAATTGCTTACAACATAAAATAAGATTTTTTAATATTGGTAGTGGTAATCAAGGAATAGTTCATGTAGTAGCTCCAGAATTGGGGCTAACACAGCCAGGAATGACAATCGCTTGTGGAGATTCACATACTTCAACTCATGGAGCTTTTGGTTCAATTGCCTTTGGGATAGGTACAAGCCAAGTCAGAGACGTTCTTGCTACCCAAACCATAGCCATGAACAAATTAAAGGTAAGGCAAATTTGGTGTGAAAATAAATTATCTAATGGGGTTTATGCTAAGGATTTAGTACTTCATATTATTAATAAACTTGGTGTAAAGGCTGGGGTGGGTTTTGCATATGAGTTCGCAGGACCTGCGATCAATGCATTATCAATGGAAGAAAGAATGACTATATGCAATATGTCTATTGAAGGAGGAGCAAGATGCGGCTATATAAACCCTGATGAAAAGACCTTTAGTTACAT
Source organism: uncultured Prochlorococcus sp. (assembly GCA_902574425.1). GTDB lineage: Bacteria > Cyanobacteriota > Cyanobacteriia > PCC-6307 > Cyanobiaceae > Prochlorococcus_A. Next base: position 3,923 of record CACGNA010000013.1, read on the forward strand.
TAAAAATAAATTATGCGCTCCAAAAAATGAGCATTGGGATAAAGCTGTCAAATGGTGGAAATCATTAAAAAGCGATGAAAATTCAATTTACGATGATGTAACTAAAATAGATGCTTCTAAAGTAGAGCCAACTGTAACCTGGGGGATTACTCCCGGTCAAAGTATAAGCATTAATCAAAAAATCCCTCTTTTAGATAACTTGTCCCCAAATGACCAATTAGTTGCTAAAGAGGCTTATGAATATATGAGTTTCAAGCCAGGACAATCAATAAAAGATACTCCAGTAGAAGTTTGTTTCATAGGCAGTTGTACAAATGGGAGAATCAGTGATTTAAGAGTTGCAGCTAAAGTATTAAAAGACAAAAAAGTATCTAAGAATGTAAAAGCATTTGTAGTTCCCGGTTCAGAAAAAGTAGCAAAAGAAGCAAAACAAGAAGGTCTTGATCAGATATTTAAGGATTCTGGATTTCAATGGAGAGAGCCAGGCTGCTCAATGTGTTTAGCAATGAATTCAGATAAGCTAATAGGTAATCAAGTTAGTGCTAGTTCTAGCAATAGAAATTTTAAGGGTAGACAGGGATCTCCTAGCGGAAGAACACTTCTGATGAGTCCAGCAATGGTTGCTGCTGCTGCAATTAATGGCAAAGTCAGTGACGTGCGCGAATTTATCAACTAATGAAATCAGAGTTTACCCCACCAATTGGAAAAATTTCACAAATCAACGGGGAATGTATCTCATTAGTTGGTAATGATATTGATACAGATCGCATAATTCCAGCGCGTTTCTTGAAATGTGTCAACTTTGATTCATTGGGTGAATCTGTTTTTGAAGACGATAGAAAAACTTTAAATGGAAGGCATCCTTTCGATCTAGAGGAGAACAAAAATGCCACAATACTAATTGTTAATAGTAATTTTGGATGTGGTTCCAGCAGAGAGCATGCTCCCCAAGCACTTATGAGATGGGGGATAAAAGCAATCATAGGCGAGAGTTTCGCTGATATTTTTTATAGTAATTGTATTGCAATTGGAATTCCATGTTTTACTCTTCCTAAGAAATTAATACAAAAAATTCAAAAATATAAAGATAATAATTTTTTATTCTTAAAAATTGATTTGAAAAATTCCTCAGCAAAATCAAAAGATTTAAATTTGAATCTTGAGATTAAGGAAAGCTCAAGAAAAATGTTTTTATCAGGCGAATGGGATGCAACTTCGACACTACTTGAGAATGAAAATCTAATTGCAAATAAATTCAACGATTTACCTTATTTAAAATTTAATAATCATTTCTTGTAGCTATTTAAATCCAAATAGACTAAAAGAAATTCCTCCCGCTTGATTATGAGGTTGATAAAAAATACCAAATTCATAAGATCGTTTTTTCCAATTTAATGAGATTTTAGAATTTATAAATTCACCATAATCATCAGAATCATTTGTTAGGTTCAAAGTCCCATTACTTTTGAGAATTACTGGTCCAAATAATTGCTGATCAAGAGCAATATTTAAAGTGAATTTATCATAATTTTGGTCGAATTTAAAAACACTTTCTCCACTATTAAATTTATAAAAAGGGAAGAGGCTTAAACGAGTATAGTCAAAAGTTCTATTTTTAAAATCACCCAATATTAATTCTGGGCCAATACCTAAACCTAAATGTTCTTGATGATCTCCATTTTCGTAAAACGAATATGATGCTTCTAATCTTGTGTTAATACTCAATCCTTTTGTGATTGGTTCGGGAATATATTTATATGAAATATCAATATATTTATTTTTAGGGTCTTCAATACTAATCGGAATTTTCTGATCTAGAGAATAAAACACGTTAGCTTTTAGGTTTGTAGCCAGATTTTTTGTATTTAAAGCCTCTGCAGTGATATTTGCTAAACCTAGAGATAAAAGTTCTGTTTTTTTAATGCCATTATCAACCCAAGTATTTTCTTTTTGTAATTTTGAACCATACCCTGAGTAAATTTCTGCTTCACCTAATGAACCGTTCCAAAACCTCTCTCTATAAACTCCATAAAAACTTTTATGCCATTTTGAATCTAAAAATTTAATTTTTTTACTCAACTTAGTTTTTAATCTAAATGCATGCGAAAATTTATCAAAATCAAGAGAATTTATATTCTTGTCTATTTCTAAATCCCAATTATTTATTGGACCTTTAATCTTAGATTTTAGAGCAAAATAATCTTCAAAACTTGCATCTCTCTTAACTTTCTCTGAAGTGATTGATTTGTCTTTTTTAACAAAACTATTTGTATAACCTTTAATTGAGCGTTGAATCAAGAATTGCGGCTCTAAATCAAGAACAAAATTATCAGCTATATCTATAGAGTCAAATTTCCTCCCAATAAAATACCCATCCTTATCTAAATTTTCATATCCTAAATTCCATCTATTTTTTAATTTAAAGGATTCGCTGGACTTAGTTAGAGTTCTATTACCAAGCCAAAATGGAATTGATACTTTTTCTTCAAATATTAAATTATTTAATGATGACTTGAATCTTAACTTATCTTCTTCAGAAATAACTTTTAATGAATTAATTTCTAATTTTACTTGTTTCAATTCAAGTAAATCATTGCTAAATACAGCCTTTTTACTTTTCCATATTTCCCCATCTATAGTAATTTTATCTGTAAAAAACAACCAATTCTCAACCTTGCTAGGAGTATTTAAAACTTCCTTTTTTTTTAATTTAAGTAAACTTTCTAACTTGTTAGAATCTGATGAGCTGAAATTTGAGGATAATTCATCCAACAAGGTATTAGTATTGATAGATCCTTGAACATCTAATAAATACCCTTTTTCACTAATAAAACTGTATTCTAAATATTCAACTTTAAATAATTGATCCCCTAATATGAAGGATATATTTCCTTCAGCACTAATTTTTTTATTTAACTTATTGTATATTAAATTATCTGCTTTAAGCATTTTACCTTTGTATGAAACAGATACGTTGCCTTCTGCATAAATAACATCATTTATTTCAGACTGTTTATCTGATTGTATTACTAACTCTTCTTGCTTTTCACTTAATGCAGCTAAAATCAGGACTGAATTTTTCTCTAAAAAATTTTTTTTAGGAGGAATTTTTTCAAAATTATTATTAAATAATAAATGTGATGATTTATTGTTATTTAATATTTTTGAAGAACCTGTTTGAACAACTATATTAGTGTCCCTATTATTAAATTTGTTTAAGTCAGCACATTTACTTGGCTGAATAAAATTAATAAATAAAAAAGTGGAGAATATTACTTTTTTTGATATTCCTGAATTCAATTTAAATTAATTTAGAGATTAATCTTGAGGACTTTCTAAATCTTTTCTATTTGGTGTTCTAGTTGGATCACTTGCTAAAAATCCGAAGAGGAAGATTCCAACAAAGAAAAAGACGATAGTGTAAACAGAAATTTTTAAGGCAAGCATGGAATTACGTGTGCTAACAGATTTATATCCTATTAAATTTATATTTAATTTATGTTAAAAGGTTTACTTTTTGTATTTTTGGAAAATTTTGAAATACTTTATAAGGGAAATTAATCCTCATGGTCATCCCAAGGATCTGTAAGCTTTGCAGCTTTGGGTCCAAATGCAGTCCAAAGACCAAAACCGGTCAAAGATAAAAGTATTGCCAGAATTGTAACTGCTATGGAAACTGCAGGATCTGGAGAAGATGATAAAGTTTGCATCAATTTTGCTAAGTTTGTAAACAATTTATGTATAAGTTCTTATACAATAACGAAATAATATTCGATTTTGTGAATTCAACATGGGTCAAAAAACAGCATTAGGAAGTCTTTTAAAAGCAATTGGCAATTCAGGTCAAGGTAAAGTTGTACCTGGTTGGGGAGCAGTTCCTGTGATGACAGTCATAGGATTACTACTTCTTGTTTTTTTAGTTATTCTTCTACAAATTTATAACCAATCCCTTCTATTACAAGGTTTTTCAGTAGATTGGAGCGGAAACTAACTTGCTGAAATTCTCTCAAAAGTTATTTAATTCATACTGAATATTACTAAATAAACTTTTTCGGAATTTTTGTTTTAATTTACTTAGTTATAGTTTGTTTGTATATTTATAATTCTCAATGGAAAGAGATTTAGAAATACATCATGAATGAAATATATTTAATTGGGTTGGGAAATCCTGGTAAACAATACTCAAAAAGTAGACATAATATTGGTTTTTTGCTTCTTGAAAACCTCTCTAAGAAATATAATTCAAATTTTTTGTTAAATAATAAAATTAAAAGTTCCTGCTCAGAATTCAAAATCAAAGATACCACTTACAGGTTATTTTTACCAAATACCTTTATGAATAATAGTGGTGATGCAGTCCGAGCAATAGTTGATTGGTACAAAATTAATTTAGATCAGATTTTCATAATAGTCGATGATATAGATTTACCTCTTGGAAAAATAAGATTTAGAAAAAAAGGGAGCTCAGGTGGACATAATGGTCTTAAAAGCATCATTAAAAACTTGCAAACTCATAACTTTAATAGAATAAGAATTGGTATTGGTTCTCCTCCATCAATTAAAGGAACAAATAATTTCAATACGATTTCTCATGTATTAGGCAATATTTCTCTAGAAGAAAAATTAATATTGGATAAAGTTTACAAGAAGGTAATAGAATCCCTCGAACAATTAAATACTAAAAAAGAAGAATATATAATAAATGAATTAAATTCTTTTGATAAAGACGAAATTTAACAGATGCGGTCAAAACCAGAAACAATAGCCAATGTAAGTGTTAAAGAATATTGCTTCTCAAAAAAACAAATTAAGGGGGTTGTGGAAGCTAGTCAATTTAAATGGACGTTTACATGGTCTTTTAATAAAGGTTTATTATTAGTTAATCCTCCTTTGGGAAGAGCATTAATTGAGGATGCCTTATTAAGATTTTTATTGAAAAAAGATTATGAACTAGAAGCAGGTAATGAATATAAGTTTACTATTTCAGCCAAGTTTTAAAATCTATATTTGGACTCAAAGTAAACTTCATTTTGCAATAATCCTCTAAAATTATCAACGCCGATATCGCATCGAGATTTTTATTAAGAATAAAAACCTCCCTTGGTATTAAAAACTTCAAGCCACTTATAGGAAAAAGTTCGAAATATCTTGCTTTAGCTCTATAAGTAGTATTTTTCTCTTCATAAGTTATTATTTCTTGTTTTAAAAAATCCAGTTTTTCTATAATCTTTCCACTGTTTGTACCGTTACCAATAACAATTTTTGATATATCTTCAACGGTATTTAAATTCCTGACATAATCCGCAAGTAATTCACTTTTAAGAATAATGGCTTTATAAACTTTTTTTTCACTTATTTCAGCTAAAACCAATCCACATTTACATTTACCAGGATCGATGGAAATTAATTTAAACATATAAGATCACAACTTGGTAATATTCAACTCAACTATTATTGGGTCTGCAGTTTTACTATCTTTTAAAGATAAAACCTCTAAAAGATATTTATTATTTTGATTAATCCTTATCGAATCTCTAATCTTTTTTATAAAGTCCCCTTTTGTAGTAATTTCATTAACAATAGATCCTCTTGATTTGATTTTATCTCTAGTTTTTCTCAATAAAGTTTTAATTGTTGAATTGATATTTTTATAATCCAGATCATTTTTTTCAAGAATTTCGCTAGCAATAAGTTCTTCTTTTCTAACTATAGTTTTATTTTGCAACACTTCTGGATTAACAATAACAAAATTATCTCCTTTCAAAACATTCGCCGCTGATTTAATCAATATGATCCAATCTCCCCCTTTTGCCGTGACTAATTCAATTTCGGAAATATCACTGGGTCTCCACAAAAGAATATTTTTTGTTTCTTTTTTATTGGGTATTACAATTTTCTGAACAAATCTATCTGCACTATTATAAATCTTTGCTAGATCTAATTTTATATTTGGATTAGAAGTTACTTTTGCAATAAATAAGGTTTGACCTCTTTTAATAACTACATTTCCTCTCCTAAATTCTTTAACGTTGCCTTTTAGTTTATTTAATTCTTTTTCTTTATTCTTAATCTTTTCTTCCAGCTTCTTCCTTTCTTCCTGCAGAGGAAGAAGCGCCCTTTTACTTTCATCCAATGTTTTTTGCAAAAAAGGAATATCAACAAAAAGTCTTTGCCTAAATTCTTTACTCACTAAAATCAATGAGCCTATGGATATTGCACTAATAAAGCCTCCAGTAATTATCGTTACTATTGTTGCTGTTTTCTTTGGTCTTAACTTTAAGATACTAAATCTTGCTTTACCAATCCTTGTACCTAGTAGATCCCCAAATGGTGCAATTAATCCTCCGAGTAATATTAAAAGAACAATTAGAATCCAGGCCACACTATTTCATGCACTTTTTAACATCATAATGAATGATGTATCAATTAAATCTTTTCGCAAGTGCTATTGGATCAAATACTGTAATCTTTTTTCTTTCAATGGTCAGAAGGCCGGAATCCTTTAAGTCTCCTAATAATCTTGTAATAGTAACTCTGGTAGAACCTATTGCTTCAGCAATAGCTTGATGGGAAAGTCGCAAATCTATTGTGATACCTTTTTCACTTGCAACTCCAAAATCTCTACAAAGAACCATTAAAAAGCTTACTAAACGTGAAGACATATCTCGATGAGTAAGAGTTTCTATCATTGTTTCTGTTTGTAAGATCCTACTTGAAAGACCTTGAAGCAATAATAGTCCTACTGATGCATCTTCCTCTATAGCTCTTAAGACAGAATTTGCAGGTGCTGTTATCATTTCAACTCTTGTGAATGCTATAGAGTGATAAAAACGGTCAGATCTATGGCCTGTTAGGAGAGATAAAACACCAAAGAGACTATTTTCTCTTAAAAGAGCGACAGTTATCTCTTCCCCTGACTCATAAACTCTTGATAACCTTACGGCTCCTCTTCTTATCAAATACACTCTTTCAGCTGGATCACCAGGGAAAAATATTGTTTTCGATCTCTCAACCATCTCTGTGCTGGCACCTTCGAGACCTTTAATAACTTCCATTAAAGTTCTATTGATTGGAAAACGCTCTCCAACAGAATTAATTTTACTTTGGCCGGATTGCTGCGAACTGAAGCGGCTGAATCCTCGAGAAGCAGGTATCATAAATATCTTGACTATTAAAAAATTTAAGGAGACACCTTAAAATTTCTTGTATCAACAGTAACAATTTTCAATTCTTATTGTTTTCTCTATAAACTTTTTCAGGCTAGTTTCAAATTTCTCATCGCTTTTTTAAGTAAAATTACACTATATGCAGTGTAAATAAATTCAACTTATACTGCATGTAGAAAAAGAAATCTAAAATAATGGTAATTAGTTCGTCTAATAGTTATTCCAAAAGTAATCCTGATGTAGTAAAAATAAGTTCTGTTAACAAAATAAACTTAAAAAGATTCCCGCAAAACGGGCAAATTCAAATCTATCAATCTTCTTATAGAGGAAGTTATTCCTCTATTATTAGAGACTCTCTAAGAAATGCTGCTCTTGGGAGGAAAGTGCTTTTAGTACAATTTATGAAAGGAGGGGTTAAACAAGGAATTGCTAATGCAGTAAAGCTTTGCGGCAATTTAACTTGGCTAAGATCATCACATTCTTTTGATCAATATCATTCTGAAGAAATTGAAAATAATAAAAACTTAAAAGAATCTATTCATAAATCTACTTATGAGTTATGGGATTTTTGCAAAAAAGAATTACTTTCTGGTGAAAATGACCAAATCATACTTGATGAAATTTCTCTTGCAATTGAGATGAAAATTATCGATAAGGATGATTTGATTTCAACACTTGAAAACCGATTTATATCAGGAGATGTAATCCTTACTGGTACAGATATTCCTAAAGATTTATTATTAATGGCCAACCAAATTACCGAACTTCGCTCATAGAACGATGCTTAAAAATGATCTCTGGATAAATCAAAAAGCGTCTGAAGGAATGATAAACCCCTTCCAATCAAATTTAGTACGGCATCTTGATCCTAACAATCAACAAAAGCCAGTTTTAAGTTACGGATGCTCCTCATATGGCTATGATTTAAGACTTTCATCAAAAGAATTTCTAATTTTTAGACATATCCCGGGTACTGTGATGAATCCCAAAAAGTTTAATCCTGATAATTTAGAACAAACTGTTCTTCATCATGATGATGATGGAGACTTTTTTATTCTTCCTGCTCACTCATATGGTTTAGGGGTAGCTTTAGAAAAGATGAAATTACCAGAAAATATAACTGTAATTTGCATAGGTAAAAGTACTTATGCCAGACTTGGGATAATAGTTAATACAACGCCTGCAGAGGCAGGATGGGAAGGTCACCTAACATTGGAGTTTAGTAATAGTTCAGGTGCAGATTGCAGAATTTATGCCAACGAGGGTATCTGTCAACTACTCTTTTTTGAAGGAGATCCTTGCTCTACAACATATGAAGATAGAAAAGGTAAATATCAAAATCAACCAGAAAAGGTAACTCTAGCAAAGATCTAAAATGAGTAAAGTTGAACTGATTTCGCTAACACCTGATGCGGAAAAAACAATGGCTTACATTGCAAGAGTTAGTAATCCAAACAACCAGAAAAATGAAGATTATTCAAAATTACTGAGTTATTGCATTAAACATGAACATTGGAGTGTATTTGAACAGTCGTTTATGACCTTACAAATCGAAACCAATCGAGGGATTGCAGCACAAATATTAAGGCATAGATCGTTTACTTTCCAGGAATTTTCACAGAGGTATGCAGATAGTTCTCAATTGGGAGATATTCCTTTACCAGAGCTGAGAAGACAAGATTTTAAAAACAGGCAAAATTCTATTCCTGACCTCCCTGATGAATTAAAAAAAAGATTCAATGCAAAAATTGCATCACATTTTAAAGCTGCTTCAGAATTATATGAAGATTTACTTGCTGAAGGAATAGCTAAAGAATGTGCGAGATTTGTTTTACCATTAGCAACTCCAACAAGGATCTATATGTCTGGATCATGCAGATCATGGATACATTACATTCACTTAAGATCAGCTCATGGTACTCAGGAAGAACACAAGTCTATTGCCCAAGAATGCAAGTCTATTTTTAAAGAAAGTTTTCCTATCGTATCAAAATCTCTAGATTGGTAAAAATTTATCCATGACTACGAGGATTAACTTTATTTTTATTATTTTCTTTTAATATTGAAAATTCATTATTAATAATTTCTTCGTGAGATTTTGCTTCTTTTTCTATTTGATCAATAGTATCTCTTATTGTAAATTCTTCTTGTTTACCAATAAAAGTAGATATTAAATTACCTTTTTTATCAAAAAGATTAACTTGAGGAATTCCATTAACATCAAATTTTCGGATGTAATTATCCCATTTTTGATTATCAACATTTAAAAAAACAAAATTAAAATCTTTCTCGTATTCCTTTTTTAATGAAGATACTTTTGGAGCCATTTCTTTGCAAACTTCACACCACTCAGCATAAAATTCAAGGAAAGTGGGCTTATTGTTTTTAAAAGCTATTTCAGGATCAACAGATAATTGTCCAAAACTCTTAAGAAGATAAGTTGATTGAAAAATGATATTTCTAAATAAAATCAAAGAAATAATAACAAAAGCAATAAGTAAAATGAGTATTGCTTTAAAATTGAGGTTTAATAGTGGCTCTCTACTCTCAGATTGCATTATAAATTTTTACTCACTAAAGACATTTTAAATAAGTTAGACAAATAAAGAGAATTTAAATCGGTTACCTTTTAATCAACTGATAAAATAAGAACTAAATAATCATCAAAATATATTTTGATTACTGAAATCTAATTATGCAATCAATCTTTGGAACTGATGGGATAAGAGGAAGATTTAATAAAGAGATAACTTATTCTCTAGCCTATAAAGTTGGATATGCTTTAGGTTCAAATTTAGAAAATAATAATCCAATATTAATTGGAAGAGATACAAGGATTAGTGGAGATATTCTGCTTCAGGCAATAACAAAAGGGATAAATGAAAGTGGCAGGAAATTTATAAATCTTGGAATATGCCCTACCCCAGCTATCCCTTTTTTAATTAAAAAAGAAAAAATGAGTAGCGGGATAATGATATCTGCTAGTCATAATCCACCAGAATACAATGGCATAAAAATCTTTGATCATAATGGTCAAAAAATTACTAAAGGAGTTGAAAATAAAATTCAAAAATTAGTTGAAGAACAAAATCAAAATCAATCAGTTACTAAAAAAGAGTTCTCTTTAAAAATAAATAAAAAACTTATGGATATTTATATGCAAAGCTTAAGCCACACAATTGACGGAGAAAATTTAAGCGGCTTGAAAATAATTTTAGACACATGCTATGGATCAGCGACAATCTGTGCAAAAAAAATTTTTCAGAATCTTGGAGCTGATGTAAGAGTTATCAATAACTCAAAAAATGGTTTAAAAATTAATATGAACTGTGGTTCTACTAACCTTGAACCAATAAAAAAAGCATTAGAAGAAAATCCTGCAGATATGGGATTTAGCTTCGATGGTGATGCCGATAGAGTAATTGGATTAGATTCTAAAGGCAATGTATTAGATGGAGATCATATTCTTTTTCTTTGGGGGAGAGAACTTATGGAACAAAAGATGCTTACAAATAATTTACTAATATCAACTCAAATGGCAAATTTAGGTTTTGAAAAGGCCTGGAACAAAATTGGTGGGATTTTATATAGAACTGATGTAGGAGATAAATACGTTCATGACGCAATTAAGGAAAAAAGAGCTGTTTTAGGAGGTGAGCAGTCAGGTCATATACTTTCAAAAATTAATAACTTTTCTGGAGATGGGATACTGACTGCACTTCAAATTGCTAAATACTGTAAAAAGAAAAATATTACTTTAAATGATTGGTTTAAAAGCAGTTTCGACCCTTTTCCTCAGAAACTAACCAACATCAATTTAGATTTTAATATTAATAAAATAAATCCAAAAACCAAAATCTTAATTGATCGAACTATAGAAACTTACCAGGCAAACAATTCAGATAATTTTAGAGTTTATATAAGGCCTAGTGGTACAGAACCCTTAATGCGAGTTCTTGTTGAGGCCAAAAATCAGACGAAAGTCAATTCTTTATCAAGTGAAATAACAAACAAACTCTCTTCAGAAATTAATAAAATAATGAATTAATTATGAATCAGATTTTTATATAAATCCTATCAAAAATATCAAGTTGGTTAACAATCACATACTTCTCCCTATTAGTTTTAACTTTATTGGGATTAAAACTTTCGGAATAATTAAAATACTTTTTATCCATTTTTTTAAACTTAGAATTATCAGATATAATGCAATCCATATAATCGAATAAATCCTTTACATCAGTTTTTATAAAAATTAGGGATCCTTTTTGCAATGAGTTTGAGAGAGTATTAATAAATTCCGGCTGAATTACGCGCCTTTTATAATGTCTCTTCTTAAACCATGGATCTGGAAAGTTAAAAGAAATACTTTTTACATTCTCTATAAAAAATTCACTCTGGACATCATTAAAAATATTATTAGCATTGCCAAATACAAAATATAAATTTTTAATTTCTCTTTCTCGCACTTTTAATTTTGCAGTTTTAACTAATTTCTCACGTATTTCAATTCCTAAATAATTCCAACTGGTATTAACTAAAGCTAAATCAAATAGAAACTCCCCCGCAGCACAACCTATATCCAAATGCAGATTCAATTTAGGATCACCAAACATTTCAATCAAAGAAGGGATTCTCTCAATTTCATTGAAATTTTTACTAAGCGGATTAACATGCTGTCTCATACAATTATTAATCTATTCCTCCGCAATAATAAATATAAAGATTCATAATATTCATAACTATGACAATAGTAAGTTAAAAAGTAAAAGTTTGATGTTTAATTATTATGTATGTAAAAAGAAAAAGTTTTGAACGTTTTTAATCAACTTTCTATTTGGCTATCTTTTCAACTTTCAATAATTTTCCTTGTTGGTATTCCTATTACTTTATTCTTTTGGTCAATTAAAAAAAGAAATCAAGCTGTTAATAAACTTCTAACAATTTATTGGAAAATATCCCTTTTATTTTTTATAAGCCTTTTACTTTTAATAGGTAAGTTTAATTATGCTCTTCTAGTAACAAATATTTCAACATTATTAATTACAATTTCAGTTTGGTTTTGGAACGATATAAATGATGAATTAAAAGAATATAACTTTACTTACCCCCTTACCACAACGACAAAAGTGTGGAGATGGTCTATTTCTTTTATATCTCTCAATTTCTTAATCCAAAGTTTGCAAAACTTTAACTGCTTTTCTTCGATTAATTCTGCTGCATGTGAGATATGGCTTGAGCCTTCTTCAAATTTATATATTATGATCAAAAATTTATTTAATTTTTTCTTCGGAGCTAACTTTACTCAGCCGATAGCAAAATTTTTAGGATTATTTTCATTATTAATCTATACTTTAGGATTGATTCAATGGTCAATAATTAAATTACCTAAAAATGGAAGAAGCTCTTCCTTCTCTGAAAATGGCAGATATTGATTTATTAAATAACTTAGAAAAAATAAGTTCCTTGATACCTAATAGGGTACTTAAAATAGAGGGTTACATTCTAAAAGAAAATCATAAAGAACAGTTAGAAATAATTATTTTCAAAGGGTTCAGTAGCTCTACCACTCATCCAATTGAAATAGATTTAGAAAAAAAAGTTATTGAATTTAGATATGTACTTACAAAGTTTAAACTTTTTAAAGCACCATTAAAGGAAACCAAAGAAAACTTTATAAGAGAAAATCAAAACTCAGTTTTCTTTTTGAATCAAAAGAATTGGATTTAAGAAAATTCAAGATTAATAATATTTGAACATCTTTTGCATAATTTTGTATTTTGAATTCCACTAAAAGTTTCTTTTTGATAATGCCAGCATCTATCACATTTTTCACCATCAGCCTTTAAGATTTGGATCTTTCCAAGTTCATTTTCATCGATAATTAGAGAATTCCCAACCAGATCGGATACCTCTTGGAAATTTGACACTATAAGCCAATCCCTAAATAAATCTACATCTTCATTACCAAATTTTTTTAGCCAAGTCAGAGAATCTTTCACAAATTTATCTTCAGGTAAATAATGAACTTCTGTTTCTAAAGCTGCTCCAATTATTTGTTTATTTCTACATCCTTCTATAGCTTTATTAATTTCAACTCTCAAATTTCTCAAATTCATGATGTGTTCATTAAGAGTTTCATTTTTCCAGGACTGTGGAAAAATTGGCCATCCTCTTTGAAATACTGATTTTTCTTTAGTTGAATATGGAAGATTTTGCCAAATATCTTCAGCCATATGACAAAGTACTGGAGAAATAAGAACAGCTAAATTTTCAACAACTTTAGACATTACAAACTGACATGATCTTCTCCTAAATTGCGATTTAGAACTTACATATAACCTATCCTTAGCAATATCCAAATAGAAATTTGATAGATCTACAACGCAAAAACTTTGTAAGATTTGAAAAAATTTTGAAAATTCATAATTTTCATAAGCATTTGATATTTGATCTGTAACCTCAACTAGTCTGCCTAACATCCATTGATCTAAGAGCGGCAATTGATCAATTTCAAAACTATCAATATTAGGATCATAATCATGAATATTCCCTAGAAGATATCTTGCGGTATTACGAACTTTTCTATAAACGTCTGATAGCTGCTTGAGTATATTTGAACCAATTGGAACATCTACTGAATAATCTACCGAGCTTACCCAGAGCCTTAGAACATCAGCTCCATAAGCAGGGTCCGTTTTTTTATTATTACCTCCATTAATAATTATATTTGGATCAACAACGTTACCTAAAGATTTACTCATTTTTCTTCCGTTTTCATCTAGTGCAAAACCATGAGTTAAAACTTTCTTATATGGAGGTTTATTATTAACTGCAACAGATGTGAGCAAAGAAGACTGGAACCAACCTCTATGTTGATCTGAGCCCTCTAAATAAAGATCTGCTGGATATTTTAATTCACTTCTTTGTTCACACACTGCGGCCCAACTAGATCCTGAATCGAACCAGACATCCATTGTATCTGTTCCTTTTTTCCATAAATCAGAATCTTTTGCATAATTTTCTGGCAATAGATTCTTAACATCCCAATCCCACCAAATATCTGCTCCATGCTCACTAAAAAGTTCTTGAATATGATTAATTATCTCGCTGTTTAGGAGAATTTCATTACCATTATTTTTATAAAAAACTGGAATTGGAACCCCCCAAGACCTTTGCCTAGAAATACACCAATCCCCTCTACCAACGACCATAGAATAAATCCTTTTCTTTCCAGTTGCTGGCATCCATTCAACATCTTCGATTGCCTGTAATGCAGATGATCTGAAGCCATTTACAGATGCGAACCATTGTTCTGTTGCTCTAAAAATAGTTGGTTTTTTGGTTCTCCAATCATAAGGGTATCTATGCTTATAATTTTCTTGTAATAGGAGGAAATTATTTCCCTTTAAATGTTCAATAATTAAATCATTTGCATCTTTAAGGACATTTGATCCTTTAAATTGGCCTGAATATTCATTTAAATTCCCTTTTTCGTCAACAACACATGTTGTAGGCAGATCATATTTCTGCCCCAAATTAAAATCATCTATTCCATGACCTGGTGCTGTATGAACAATTCCAGTACCTGATTCTGTAGTGATGTAATCACCGCCAATCACAATTCTGCAATTTTTATTTTTGGTAGGATGTTGATATTCAATATCTTCCAAGGAAGCCCCTTTAACCTCAAGAAGAGTCTTTAGATCTTTATTAAATTTGTTACTAATTTCAGAAGATAATTCTTTTGCAAAAAGGTATATTCGTTTCTCTTCATCGATAGCAAAAATGTATTTTATTTTTGGATTTACTGCAACTGCTTCATTTGCGGGTATGGTCCAGGGTGTGGTGGTCCAAATAGTTATGAAAGAATTACTTAGAAAAACATCCTTTTCAATATTGGGATTTTCTTGGCAAAATTCCAATAGAATGTGTTCAGATAATTTAGTAATTTTTAAGGAAACATAAATACTTTTTGAATAATGTTCATCAGGATATTCTAATTCTGCTTCTGCGAGTGCAGTCCTCGAACTTGGACTCCAATGAACAGGTTTAAGACCTCGATATATATAGCCATTTAAAAACATTTTCCCAAATACTCCAATCTGAGCAGATTCATAACTTTTCTTAAGAGTTAAGTAAGGGTTATCCCAATCTCCCCATATGCCCCACCTTTTAAAACCCTCCATTTGATTGTTTATTTGTATGTATGCATAATCTGTTGCTTTTTTTCTTAGCTTTAGAGTATCAAGATTCTTTCTTTCATCAGATTTTAAATTCTGAAGTACTTTTAATTCAATAGGTAATCCATGGCAGTCCCAACCAGGAACATAATGTACCCTGAATCCTCGCAAGGTTTTGTATTTATTTATTATGTCCTTTAAAACTTTATTGAGAGCATGACCCATATGCAGCGCTCCATTTGCATAAGGTGGACCATCGTGCAATGTAAATGTTTTTCCTGAGTTGTTTGAACCTAGTTCGAAATCAATATTATTATTAGCCCAGAAATCTTGAATCTCAGGTTCTCTTACAACTGAGTTAGCACGCATTGAGAAGTCAGTTTTAAGTAAATTTAAAGTCTCTTTATAAGAAAAGTCTGATTTTTTTTCTTTGTTATTTTGAGATTTCATACAAGGGTAAAGGCGATATTGGTGATCAATAAAATTGTTTGAATAAATCTAATTTACTATATTCTTTCTTATATTGACTTGGAGTTTTTTTGGCATGTTGCAAATAACCAATTGATTTGATTTCAGACTTTTATATTATCATTTTTATCATTTCTTACCCACTTTTTTGGGCTTGTATTTTGATTGTTGCTACCAAAATTAAAAAAATTTAAAGGTTTTGCAAAATTCCTAACTCCAAGATGAATAGCCTCTAATATTTTCGAAAGATTATTTTTGAATTCCACAAAGGTAGTTAATTTTTTCTTTTCTTTATCTGTCAATTGATTCCATCTAAATAAAAAAATCTCTATTAGATAAAAGATAACTAGTACTGTTAATAAGAGGAAAATTACAATAAATAACTCATCTATAGTTTTATTTTTAATTATTAATACGAAACCTACTAATAAATTCAAAAAAGCTTTTATTAAGTCTTTTGGTCTGCCTAGCTCAAGATAAATTAAAGGAACGATTAAAAATAAAGCCCCAATTAAGATATAAAAAGATCCCAAATAAACTATCAAACTACTAATTTATAAATTTTCAATTTTAATTATAAGAAATTGATAATAATAAATAAACACCCAATTAGAATTTCCTTAAATGCGGTCGGGGAGACTTGAACTCCCACACCCGAAGATACGAGTACCTAAAACTCGCGCGTCTACCAATTCCGCCACGACCGCTCAAATAAAATAATAATTGAAAGCGGATTATTTTAAAAATATTTTTAACTTAAGATGATTAATTTGACACATAAAATTAAATTAAATATGTCTTTAAAACTTTTTTTAGATCTAAACATGCAATCATATAAAAATATTAGGTATATTATTTAGAGCATATAAGAAACAATTTCAAACTTAACAAATAAAAATACAACAAAAATTACTAATTCTTCAAAAACATTTAATTGGCAAAAGGAGATAAAAAATTATCTAGATCCGCCAAGTTTTTGGAATCCAACATTAGGGCTTTTTTTTGGCGGTTATTTTCTCGCTTTTCTTAGCATATGGCAATGGTATAGAGGTGTTTGGCCTCTACCTTTACTTGTAGCAACTGCTTTTTTAGCTTTACATATTGAAGGTACTGTAATTCATGATGCATGTCATAAAGCTGCCCATCCAGTTCCTTGGATAAATCAAGCCATGGGTCATGGTTCAGCAATTATTTTAGGATTTAGTTTTCCAGTTTTCACAAGAGTACATTTACAACATCATATTCACGTAAATCATCCAAAAAACGATCCAGATCATATTGTCAGTACTTTTGGTCCAATATGGCTAATTGCTCCAAGATTTTTTTATCATGAAGTATTTTTCTTTCAAAGAAAACTTTGGCGAAAATATGAATTAATTCAATGGGGTATTGAAAGATCCATCTTTATAACAATAATCTTAGCAGGTCTAAAGTTTGACTTCATGAATCTAATCTATAATCTATGGTTCGGACCAGCATTAATGGTTGGAGTTACTTTAGGAATATTTTTTGATTATCTTCCTCATAGACCTTTTCGATCAAGAAACAAATGGTTGAATTCTCGAGTTTATCCAAGCAAATTTATGAATTTATTAATAATGGGCCAAAATTACCATCTTATTCATCATCTTTGGCCTTCGATTCCTTGGTTTGAATACAAATTAGCATATGAAAAAACTAAGCCATTATTGGATATGAAAGGCTCCCCTCAAAGAGTTGGAATTTTTGAAAGTAAAGATGATATTTTTAACTTCATTTATGATTTATTAATAGGCGTAAGGAGTCATAGCAAAAGGAGAGGCAAGATAAGAAAAATTATAAATTTATATCCAGGCTATAAAATAAAAAAATTTTTATTAAAAATAGTCAATAAAACTTTTATTGGAAGCAACTAATTCATTCATTAAATAATTTTTGGTACTTTAAAGTATTTATCTTCTCTAGATGGGCCTAAATCTAAAAGCTCTTCTGTGCAATCAGAATTTTTCTTTTCGTCTTTTCTAAATACATTAACAACCTCTATAGCCCTTGTTGTACAAGGCACATCATAGGTATCAATTTTTTCGAGTTGCTTAATATATTCCATTATTTTTTCTAATTGTTCTGCGTGATTATTGATTTCATGCTCATTCAGTTCCAATCGCGCTAAATGGGCAACTTTTTTTACCTCCTCTTTAGTTATTTTTGTCATACTTTTAATATTCTTAGTAATTAAATAATAGTTTATTTAGAACATTTTTATTCATATATCCCTTAAATTTCAAATAATTATAAAAAACTAATAATCACATCTTTTTGAAAATCAATGTCAATTAATAGCTCCAACTATCTTTCTGGGCTAAAAATGATATTAGATAAATATTGAAAAATAGAAAAGCACTTATTCCCAAAGAATTTTTTTTATCGGCACTCCCAATTTGTTGCCCCTGATTTAATAGGCTGCTATCTCATCAAAAAAAATAATGAAAAAGATAGAGTTAAGGGGGTTATTGTTGAAACTGAAGCTTATTCACAGGAAGAAGAGGCCTGTCATGGCCACCGTAAAAGAACTGAATCGAATAAATCATTATTTGGCAAGCCTGGAACATTTTATATCTACAAATCTTATGGGATTCATCATTGTTTAAACATAGTTACTGATAAAGAAAATTTTGCAAGTGGTGTATTAATCAGGGCAGTTTTTATCTCTAAAAAGAATGAAAGATTAGCTTCTGGACCTGGCCTAGTTACTAAAACATTCGGTGTAGACATTTCATTTAACTCACTTGAAGTTGTTAATAACAATTCTTTATGGATTTCTCAAAGCGACTCTACTCTAGAAAAAAAAGATCTTATTCAAACTACGAGAATTGGCATATCAAAGGCAAAAAATATAAAATGGCGTTGGTATCTAAAAAATAGTAGGAGTGTAAGTAAAAGATTAAAAGGTGATAGAACACCTAAATTGAAATAATCATTTTATCTTTTTAAGAATAATGCAAATTTGGCCTCATAAACATATCCACACACTCGCTAATTTTTCAATTCAAGATTATGAGTCAGTATTTGAAATGGCTTATAGATTTGATGCACTAAAGAATGCCGGGACAAAAAAGATACCTGCTTTACAAGGGACTTTGGTAACGTCTTTGTTTTTTGAAGCTAGTACAAGAACAAAAAACAGCTTTGAACTTGCAGCAAAAAGACTATCTGCGGATGTACAAACTTTTGCGCCATCCTCTAGTTCTATAACCAAAGGCGAAACAATTATTGATACAGCCATAACTTATTCTGCTATGGGGGCGGATACATTAGTTATAAGACATTCATCAAGTTACATAACCTTTGAGATAGCTAAAAAACTTGATGCAATAAATTCCAAGACTTCTGTTCTTAACGCTGGCGATGGATTACATAGTCACCCCAGTCAAGGTTTGCTTGACATCTATACATTAATAAAATTCTTTTCCCAAAAATCATTAAGTCCAGATGTTTTAAATTCCAAAAAAATTTTAATAATTGGAGATGTTAATCATTCAAGAGTGGCAAGATCAAATCTTTGGTCTTTGAGTGCATTCGGCGCAGACATAATCTTATGTGGTCCTAAGACATTAATACCTGATGAATTTAGCAATTTTTTAAAAAATCCTGCGCCGAATCAAAAAGAAGATCCTGTTAAATCAAGAGGCTCTATAACAATTTCTAGATCATTAGAAGAATCAATAAAAATTGCAGATGCAATTATTGTTTTAAGACTCCAGAAAGAGAGAATGATGGAGAATTTACTAAGCAGCATAGATTCTTATAGTTTAGATTATGGCTTAACACCAGAGAAACTATCTTTGAATAGTAAAGAGATTCCAATTCTTCACCCTGGACCTATTAATAGAGGCATTGAAATAAGCAGTAAAGTGGTAGATGAATATCCTAATTGCTTAATCAATAATCAAGTTGCAAATGGTATCCCTATAAGAATGGCTTTACTTTATCTATTACAGAAATACAACAAATAAATTTATAGCAACTTAAGACTTTCAGTAAAGAAGCCATAAAATAATCCCAATCTTAAAGAATCTAATAAAAGTACTAAAAATTTCTTTTTCCTTTCAAATCGAAAATTTCTTCTTAGAACTATTAAAATTTCAATAAAAACTACTGATAAGAAAGCAGCTACAGGATCCATGAGTTCCACAACGGCACTTACCATACCAAGAGAACTACCAAAAAAGTAACCAATTAAAAGTGTAATTAATGATATTGAATATCTTCGCCATGGATTATCAGCCCAAATACTTAGTGTCTGAATATTTTCTACAATCTTTAATTGAAACTTTGTTTTTTGAGGTCTAAAAACCATTTTGCTTTCAACTAAGCTGCTTCAGATTTTGATTTAATTTTAGTATTTCCCTCTACTAATTCAAGTAATGCCTCCAACTGAGCCATTATTCCTCTGAATTCGCCTGATTCAGGGTAAAGACCGTCATCTATAATACCTAAATGCATTTCTCTTAGTTCTTGCCTTAAATAGCGTATGTGACTAATGACTTGCTCTCTCTTGGTTTGCGACATGATTTAATTTTTGACCATATTATTTTAGGTAAGAAAATTTTTGATAAAGAGAGTTTGCCTATTTATGACTGAGAATGAAGATAAATGACTGAAATAACAATTTAAAAAGAGGATGTATTTTTAAATTTTTCATATTCTCGAAATATGTAATTAACACTTCCATCAATTCTAAATAATTACTTGAGGCTTTATTATTAGAATATATTGGTGGCATTCAATATGGAATTTATTTCTGACAATAAAATAAGTGAGGAACTAGTAAATTCTTTTGATGAAAAAATGACCCTTGAGCTTGCAACAAGACTAGAAGAGGATAATTACAAGACACCATTTGATGGTTTAAAAGACTGGCACTTACTGAGAGCCCTTGCAATCAATAGGCCTGAATTAACATCTGATTATATCCATCTTCTTGATCAGGAACCTTTCGATGAAAACTAAAACTGAGGCCTCCAAAAAAAAGGTTCTTTTATTAATAACAGGGAGTATTGCAGCTGTAAGAATTCCATTATTAGTTAGCCAATTAGCGAAAGAAAATTATGAAATAAGGTGCGTTTTATCTAAAAATGCAGAAAAATTAATAAAGCCGCTTTCCCTTTCTATTTTAAGTAGAAACTCTTGCATTTTAGAAAATGATCAATGGTCAAATAGTCAATCCACACCTCTTCATATAGAACTGTGCAATTGGGCAGATATTTTAATCATTGCCCCTTTAACAGCGACAACATTATCAAAATGGGTAACTGGAAATGCAGAAGGATTAATTCCAAGCATTTTAATGGCAAATATTAAGCCGATTATTGTTGCACCAGCAATGAATACACAAATGTGGCTAAATGAAGCTGTACAAAAAAATTATGAGAATTTACAGAATTACGAAAATGTTTTATCTTTGCAACCAAGTGAAGGTCTCTTAGCATGCGATGCTATTGGCATCGGAAAGATACCTCCCAATGATCTAATTCAGCTAGCTCTCGAATTTATAATTTCACACAATCAAAATCCTTATCGCAAAGATTTAATTAACAAAGAATTTTTAATAACTGGAGGCTGCACCTCAGAAAAAATTGACGCAGCAAGACATATTACTAACAAGAGTTCTGGAGCTATGGGCTTACTCATGTCTCAAGTAGCAAGGTTCAGAGGAGCGCAAGTAAAATATGTGCATGGGCCTTTGAAGATCAATAAAGATCTTACTGATGGAATAAAAAGATATGAAATTGAGACTAGTGTTGATTTAATTAGAGCTATTAAGAATGAAATTTCAAATTGTGATTATTTTTTCATGAATGCAGCTGTATCTGATTTCAAGATAATCTCTAATACTTCAGGTAAAATTCCCAAAAATAAAATTAATGATTATTTAAATAAAAATTTCGAACTAGTCCCAGATATTCTAAAAACAATAAGTGAATCAAAAAAAGATAACCAGGTTTTTGTAGGTTTTTGCGCTTTTACAGGATCTATTGAAGAAGCAAGAATAATAATTAAAGAAAAGATTATTCAAAAAGGTTGTGATTATCTATTCGCAAATCCAATTGATCTTGAAGGCCAAGGATTTGGTTTCTTAGCACAAAATGAAGGTTGGCTATTCGATACAAAAAATATGCAACTTCATATCAAAAAAACATCAAAAATTGATTTAGCAAATAAATTAATAACTCAAATTATTTCAGAAAAAAAATAAAAACAAATTTCAAATTTGTATTTTTTTGTAATCTTAATCATTAAAAAATAATGTGATAGCTTACAATAATTCCAGTTTTTTTAATATCTAAAAAGCTACGGGTTGTTTCGAGGATTTAAAAGTCCTATCTTTTATGGTCCTTTCCCTTGTAATATCCGTACTGAACTATTTAGATGACCTTTAATCAATCGTCACAGAACTTTACTGCAACTTTAATTATGAGAATTCGTTCTTTCTTTGCTTTTGTTATTTCAATTTGTATAACTTTTGCTTTCGTACCTGTTAAAACATTTGCTTTTGCTGAAAGAGGAAATGCACAATTTACTGATGTTGTTAATACAGGTAAAGCTAATGATTGTCCTACATTAGACTCATCTCTTGTCGGATCAATATCCTTAGGGAATGGAGATAGCCTTAAAGGAATATGCATGCATCCAACAGAAGTTTATGTAAAAGTGCCAGGAACGAAAAGAAAAGCTGCAGAGTTTGTTTCTACAAAAATTATTAGTCCTAGAAATAACACCACAGTGACAGAAGTTTATGGAGATATAGACTCAGGAACTTTCACCGAAAAAGGTGGAATTGATTTTCAACTTATTACTGTCTTAACTCCTGGTGGATTAGAGGTGCCATTTGCATTCTCAGCAAAAGATCTTACAGCCAAATTACCTTCATCTATTGAGCCAGGTACTGAAGTTAGTGGTTCAACATTTACACCTAACTACAGAACTGGTGATTTTCTAGATCCTAAAGCAAGAGCCAAAAATACTGGTGTTGAATATGCTCAAGGTTTAGTTGCATTAGGAGGAGATGATGAAGAACTTGCCAAAGAAAATATTAAAGTTGATGTAAATGGTTCAGGCGTTATTACTCTTTCAATCAATAATGTAGATTCTGACACAGACGAATTTGCTGGTACTTTTGAAGCTATCCAACCTTCAGATACAGACATGGGTTCAAAAGATCCACTTGATGTGAAAATAATAGGAGAGCTTTACGGAAGAAAGGCATAAATCCTAGTTAAGAGAAAAAAGAGGGTGTGAACCCTCTTTTTTTTTTTCAAAATTTTTCTTTATCAATTCAAAAAATGGAATTACAACAAAAAACAAAACCTGACCATAATGGACTAATACCGCCTTATGGAGGGGAACTAAAAAATTTAATTATCAAAGATAATCAACTCAAAAATGATCTCATCTCAAAAGCTACTTATGAGTTTGAATGTACCGAGAGAAATGCATGTGATGTAGAACTTTTGATGGTTGGTGCATTTTCTCCATTGGAAGGTTTTATGGATGAAAATAACTACAAATCGGTCATTAAAAAAAATAGAGATACAAGCGGTTTACTTTTTGGCTTACCGATTGTATTTGATTCAAATAATAAAGAAGTAAAAGCCGGAGAAACAATCTTGCTTACCTATAAAAACCAAAAAATTGCAGTTTTAGAAGTCAGTTCTATATGGGAGCCTGATAAATCCTTAGAAGCTGAACTTTGTTATGGCACTAATTCTTTAGATCATCCTGCTGTCAAGATGATTTTTAATGAGAGGGGAAGATTTTATATAGGAGGGAGAGTTTATGGTTTCGAACTGCCAATTAGGGAATTTCCCTGCAAAACCCCTGAAGAAGTTAGAGCCAAACTACCTCCAAACTATGATGTAGTTGCATTTCAATGCAGAAATCCAATTCATAGAGCACATTATGAATTATTTACTAATGCCTTACTTTCAGATAATGTGTCTACTAATTCAGTTGTTTTAGTACATCCCACTTGTGGGCCAACACAACAAGATGATATACCAGGTAAAGTTCGATATTTGACATATAAAGAATTGGAAGAAGAAATATCTGATAAAAGAATAAAATGGGCATTTTTGCCTTATTCAATGCATATGGCAGGACCTAGAGAAGCGCTTCAACATATGATTATTAGAAGGAATTATGGCTGCACTCATTTTATTATTGGTAGAGATATGGCTGGTTGTAAATCCTCATCAACTGGTGAAGATTTCTATGGTCCCTATGATGCACAGAATTTTGCCAATAAATGTGCCGACGAGTTGATGATGCAAACTGTTCCCTCAAAAAATTTAGTTTATACCAAGGAAAAAGGATATATTACAGCGGAGGAAGCTAAAGAATTTAATTATCAAATCATGAAGCTTAGTGGTACAGAATTTAGAAAAAAATTGAGGAATGGCGAACCCATTCCCGAATGGTTTGCATTCAAAAGTGTAGTAGATGTTCTAAGAAGGTCTTAAAATTGTTTTATTGTTAGTATTATAGTTTTATTAAAGAATATTTATCGTGAACAAACGTTGGAGAAACGTAGGACTTTATGTCCTAGCTGTTATTACTGTCATTTTCATTGGTACTTCTGTTTTTGATAAACCTAGTACAGATAATGCTACAAAGACCTTAAGGTATAGTGACTTTATAGAGGCAGTTCAAGATAAAGAAATAAGTAGAGTTTTAATATCGCCAGATAGTGCCACTGCTCAGGTTGTTGAAAATGATGGAAGTAGATCTGAGGTAAATTTAGCCCCTGACAAAGATTTAATAAAAATCCTAACTGAGAATAATGTTGATATAGCTGTAACTCCCACAAAATTAGCGAACCCATGGCAACAGGCAGTGAGTAGCTTAATTTTCCCAGTTCTCCTAATTGGAGGACTATTTTTTCTTTTCAGAAGATCTCAAAGCGGCAATGCAGGTGGAGGTAACCCTGCCATGAGTTTTGGTAAGAGCAAAGCTAGACTTCAAATGGAACCATCTACACAGGTAACTTTTTCAGATGTAGCTGGTGTTGAAGGTGCAAAATTAGAACTAACTGAAGTTGTAGATTTTCTTAAGAGTCCAGATAGATTTACCGCCGTGGGAGCAAAAATTCCAAAAGGTGTTCTTCTTGTTGGCCCTCCTGGTACAGGAAAAACTTTATTAGCTAAAGCAGTTGCTGGAGAAGCAGGTGTACCTTTTTTCTCCATATCAGGCTCAGAATTTGTTGAGATGTTTGTAGGAGTTGGTGCAAGTAGAGTTAGAGATCTTTTTGAACAAGCTAAAAAGAATGCTCCTTGTATTGTTTTCATTGACGAAATCGATGCAGTTGGTAGACAAAGAGGTGCCGGTATGGGGGGAGGAAACGATGAAAGAGAACAAACTTTAAATCAACTACTAACCGAAATGGACGGATTTGAAGGTAATTCTGGAATAATAATAGTTGCTGCTACTAATAGACCTGATGTTTTAGATTCAGCATTAATGCGTCCTGGAAGATTCGATAGACAAGTAACAGTAGATAGACCCGATTACGCTGGAAGATTACAAATACTAAATGTACACGCTAAAGATAAAACCCTTTCAAAAGATGTTGACCTAGATAAAGTTGCAAGAAGAACGCCAGGATTTACAGGTGCTGATTTAGCTAATTTACTAAACGAAGCAGCAATATTAGCGGCTAGAAAAGATTTAGATAAAGTTAGTAATGATGAAGTCAGTGATGCTATTGAAAGAGTTATGGCTGGACCAGAAAAAAAAGATAGAGTTATCAGTGATAAGAAAAAAGAATTAGTTGCTTATCACGAAGCTGGTCATGCACTTGTAGGAGCATTAATGCCTGATTATGACCCAGTAGCAAAGGTTTCAATAATTCCTAGAGGGCAAGCTGGAGGTCTAACCTTTTTTACTCCAAGCGAAGAAAGAATGGAATCAGGTCTTTACTCTCGTTCTTATCTTCAAAACCAAATGGCTGTAGCTCTTGGTGGAAGAGTTGCGGAAGAATTAGTATACGGAGAAGAAGAAGTCACAACAGGTGCTTCAAATGATTTACAGCAAGTTGCTAATGTAGCAAGACAAATGATTACTAAATTTGGTATGAGCGAAAAAATAGGTCCAGTCGCTTTAGGACAATCTCAAGGTGGAATGTTTCTAGGAAGAGATATGAGTTCTACACGAGACTTTTCTGAGGACACAGCGGCAACAATTGATGTGGAGGTTTCAGAGCTTGTTGATATTGCTTATAAGAGAGCTACAAAAGTTTTATCAGATAATAGAACTGTCCTTGACGAAATGGCTCAAATGCTTATCGAAAGAGAAACAATAGATACTGAAGATATTCAAGATTTGCTTAATCGATCAGAAGTTATAGTTGCCAACTATATCTAATTTCCAGCATTTCAATAACTTAATGACTAATAAAGAAGATTTTCTTTCCGAGATATTGAAAAGAGCATCTTTTTTTTTACTGATAAAACCTGGAGAAAATTTTTACTCAAATACTTCTATAAGGAATTCATTTCTTGAAGAATTAGAAAGCCTAGTACAATTAGGATTAAAAAATATTGAAATAGGTTGGTCTAAGAATAAAAATTGGTTAGATTTTGTATCCGAGATCAAAATTAAATATCCAAGAATTAATTTAGGCTCTGCCTCCATAGTTAATAAGCAATCACTAGAAGATTCTTTAAATATTGGATTAAACTTTTCGATGATGAAATTTTGGGATAAAGATCTTTTCAATTATGCGAAGGCAAAAAATCATTTATTAATTCCTGGTATTAAAAATTTAAAAGATCTTAACGAAGCGATAAATTTAAATTGCAAAATTATCAAAATTTATCCAATAAAAAGTAAAGATAATTCGATAGATATTCGAAAATATAAAAATATTGATTTCATCGCTGCTGGAGGACTATCAATCAATGATGTAAAAAATTATAATTCTTTAGGATACAAAGCAATCGTCATTGGAGATAAAGGCATCAAAAATCAAAAATTTGATCCAAAAATATTTGAATGGCTCAAAAATAATTAAATCAAGAATAAATATAATTTGTTTAAAATAACTACTAATTATTCATCAAGCCACATTGAGCATGATTCAAAAGCAAATGATCAGCAAGGACTAAAGCGACCATAGCATCAACCATAGGGACTGCCCTCGGTAGAACACATGGATCATGTCTCCCTTTTGCCTTCATCAATACTTCTTTTCCATCAGCGTTTACTGTTTTCTGCTCTTTCCCGATGGTTGCTGTAGGTTTAAAAGCTATCTTCATCTCAATATTTTCGCCATTACTTATTCCTCCCTGTATACCTCCTGAATTGTTAGTTGTTGTCCTTAACTTACAAATATCATCAGACTTAATGAATGCATCATTATGTTCGCTCCCTTTTAAATAAGTTCCCGAGAAACCCGAGCCTATTTCAAACCCTTTCGTGGCAGGCAAAGACATCAAAGCCTTCGCCAAATCAGCTTCTAATTTATCAAAAACAGGCATCCCCAGACCAGATGGAACATTTCTTACAAGACATTCAATAACCCCTCCACAAGAGTCTCCTTGACGCTTTAATTCCTTAATTCTCTTTATCATTTCAGCCGAGACCTTGTCATTAGGACATCTAACAATATTGGAATCTATTTTAGTGAGCGAAATCTTTTCTTTATTTATATCAGAATCAATATCATGTATACGCTTTACCCAAGATAGTATTTCAGTGTTACACAAGTTTTTTAATAATTGTTTTGCTACAGCACCAGCTGCTACTCTACCGATTGTTTCTCTTGCAGAGGCTCTTCCCCCACCAGACCCAGCCTGAATTCCATATTTCAGATGATATGTACCATCTGCATGTGATGGTCTGAAGACTTGCTCCAAATTATTATAATCTCCTGGTCTCTGATCCTTGTTTCTAACCAACATCGCGATCGGAGTTCCAAGTGTTAAACCTTCCTTTAGACCACTTAATATTTCAATTTTATCTTCTTCATTTCGGGGTGTTGTAATGTCACTTTGTCCAGGCCTACGCCTATCCAATTCATTTTGTATCAGCTCAATATCTATCTTTAGCTTTGGTGGACATCCATCAAGAATAACTCCTACTGCACCCCCATGTGATTCTCCAAAAGTACTAACACGAAAAATTTTTCCAAAACTACTACTCATAGA
>CACGNA010000014.1 GCA_902574425.1 uncultured Prochlorococcus sp.
CTCATTTATAGTTACATTTTTTACTGCAACAGCCCTCTCCCCAGGAATATGCTCTAAGACTTTATCCACAAGAGCAAAAGGATACCTATGAGGTAATAATCCTAGTATTTTCTCAGAGGAAAGTTGATTATTTTCACTGGATAATTTCTTTTCCAAAACAATTAAAGATAAAGTTAATTTTTTAGCGATGAGGCCAATAAAGCATTTAAAGAATGTGATCCTTTATAAACTAAAATTTGTGCCTTAGGTAACCCTACCAAAGCCAAGTCCCCAATAAGGTCTAAAATTTTATGTCTTATTGGTTCATTATCAAATCTTAATGGTGGATTAACCCATTCATCACCATTACAAACAAGAGCATTTTCTAAACTTCCTCCTTTTATCAATCCAAGTTCACTTAATTCTTGAAATTGATCTTTAAAACCAAATGTTCTTGCTGGAGCAATCATTTCAACGAAACTTTTTGGATTTAAATCAATCACATAAGTTTGATTTCCAATTGCTTTATAGGGGAAACTTATAGTAGATATAATTGTAGTTTTTTCAGAGGGTGTAGCCGCTATAACTGAGCCTTCTCTATTTAGAATTATTGATTTATTAATCTCTCGAAAAAAATTATCTGGTTTAGGTACCTTTTTTACTCCTACTTCTTCAAAAGCTCTAACCCACTGTATTGATGATCCATCTAAAAGCGGGATCTCTTTGCCATCAACCTCAATATGAATATAACTTAACCCGCATCCAGCCAATGAAGATAATAAATGTTCAACAGTATATAAATTTCTACTTCCTAATTTAACAGCCGTACAAAGCATCGTGCTTCCAATTAAATCTTGTGTTAGCTTAAAAATCTCTTTAGGCTTGTCCCTAAAAGAGACATAAAATCCTTCTTTTTCATAAGAAGAAATTGTAACGCTTGTTTTCTCTCCACTATGAAGGCCTACACCTTCTCTGAAGATAACACCCGCCAGGGTATAGCAATAATCATAATTAGTTGACCAAGAAAACACTTAAAACTTCCATCCAACTCCAAGTGTATATCTCCAATCTCCACTTAGGTCCTTACTTGCAACATCTAATCTTAATGGACCAATTGGGGTTTTTATTCCGACTCCCCCACCTACTGAAAAACCAGAACCAGATTTCTGCAATAATTTACCGGGTTTTCCTGGTACATCCTTTTGAGAGCCTAAATCACTTCCTGCATCAACGAATAAAGCTCCTGATATCATTCGCCAAACAGGGAATCTATATTCTGCTGTGCCCTCAACAAAACTTTTACTTACAGCCAAATCACAAGAGCCCCAACCCCTTACAGATGATGTTCCGCCCATACAAAATGCTTCATAAGGAGGTAGTTCTCCAAGAATAGTTCCAGCCTTAAATTGAAAACCTATAGCTTGTGGACAATCTTCACTAGTAGCATTACTAGACCTACATGCTTTGGTTAAATTTATCAATTTTGTTGGTATAAAATGTGAAAATGAGGCTCTCATTCTATTGAAAGTTGGAGAGTTTTCCCCCATTGAAACAAACTGTTCAGTCCCAAAGCTTAATTTATTTCCTGAAGTTGGGTTTACAGAATTATTCAAATTGTTTCTAGATGTGCTTGCGATAAAACTTACTAATGTGTTTTCCGCAGGGCATGAACCATCATTTGGGGTGAACCCGATGCAGATAATATCGCTTACATTACCTGAAGTTGGAGTCAAATCACCATAAGGTTTTTTATTCCCACTACCATCAATCATCTTTACTTTCTTAAAATTCATACCAGCAAGAACTCTCCATTTAGCCGCCTTGAATGGATCTCCACCATTCAGAGGTCTTGAGAAAGAAAATCCACCTCCAGTTTTTTCCAAAACTATTGATGAAAAAGTATCAGAAGTTGAGGTATTTGTATCATCTACAGCGTATATACGCCCATTATTTTCACTTTTAAATTCTTGTGGATAATCTCTACTTAGAAAAACATTTGTTCTAAAAGAAGTTTTATGTTTATCTCCTTTAATCCATGGATCAGATAAAGAAAAATTATAAGTTGTTGAATATTCTCCAAAATTTAGGTTCATATTTGTAGACCATGCTCTACCTAGTGCATTCGTCTCCTGCAAACCAATTGTGGCAAAGATACCTGAACTATTACTAAAACCAAGGCCACCTGTTAATGATCCTGTTCTTTGCTCGCTTAAATCTAAAGAAATAATGACTTGGCCAGGATTGAAGTTGTCAGGGCCAAGAGATACCTTGACATCATCAAATAATGATGTGGCATATAGCCTTTTGATATCTGCTTCCAAAGTTTTTCTATTAAATATTGTGCCTGGTTGCGTTTTTAACTCTCTTTTTATCACCCAGTCTTTTGTTTTCCCTTTTCTAGGTTTTCCATCGATAAAAGACTCACCATCAGATCCTGGAAATCTTAACTTTACATCAGATATAATACCCTCAGAAACATTTAATGTTACTATTCCGTTTTCAGAGATTCTATCTGGACCATTTATTCTAGCTAAAGAATAACCTTCACTTTCATAACGCTTTTTTATTATTTCTATCTTATTTTGTAATTCATTTAGGTTCAGAGTTGTGCCATAAAAATTACTAAAAATATCATCTATGTATGCATTAGGAATAACAGAATTTATTGGATTAAGTTCAACTTTCGTCAAAATTGGATTCGGCACTACATTTACAATTAGCCTCACTCCTAATGGTCCATCTTGAGACTTTATTTTAACTCCTGAAAACCAACCACTAGCATATATTGCATTTAGGTCTTTTTCTAAAATTTGATTATCAACAATACTTCCTGGTTTTATACTCATAGAATCATATGCAGCCAATTCAAGTTTTCTACCCTCAGGATGATTTTCCCAACCTTCGATAATTATTTCTGAGATAAGAACTCTTTCTTGGTTAATGTTTTTTTCATTTTCTGCAATAAAGAAATTTCTCTCTTGTTTAATATCAAATCCTTGAAATAAACCATTGTTAATATTGTTTATTTCAAATATTGATATCGATTGTTCATCTTCATTTTGCAAATACTTAGCAGCTAGTTCTGAATTATTTGATAACAAAATTAAGGGTGAACAAGCAATATTTGTAAAAACCTTTCTAAATTTTAAAAAATGTTTTGGCATAGAATTTTTGATTAAAGTAAATAAAACATTATTAATTGAATTGAGTTAAATGAAATCAT
Source organism: uncultured Prochlorococcus sp. (assembly GCA_902574425.1). GTDB lineage: Bacteria > Cyanobacteriota > Cyanobacteriia > PCC-6307 > Cyanobiaceae > Prochlorococcus_A. Next base: position 3,203 of record CACGNA010000014.1, read on the forward strand.
TTATTCTTCTATTAATTTCACTATAAGCTTCAATTAGACCACCTAAATCATTCCTAAATATGTCTTTGTCTAGGCTTACAATTATATCATTTTTCTGATTGAGATCCCACAATCTACAATTATCGGGACTTATTTCGTCCCCGAGAAGAATATTGTTTTTAACATCATAACCAAACTCCAACTTAAAATCTACAAGTTGAAGCTGAATATTTTTAAAAAAACTTTTCAGGATTCCATTAATTTTTAAAGTTAATTCTATTATTAAATCCAAATCGTTGGAGCTTAGTATGTTCATTAATTCAATTCTATCTTTTGTAATTAGCGGATCATTAAGTTCATCATTTTTAAGGTAAATATCAATTAATGGTTTTTCAAGGACAGTCCCGGATTTAATAGTCGTTTGTTTACATAATGAACCATAGGCAGTATTTCTAAGAACAATTTCTAAGGGGATTACTTTTATTTTTTGTGCAATCATTGTATTTTGATTTTTAAGTTCAAGAAAATGAGTTGGAATATTATTATTCACAAGTAGTTCAAAAATTCTTGCACTTATTTGGCAATTCAGTTTACCCTTCCCTTCAAATTTAGCTTTTTTAATCGCATTAAAAGCCGTAGCATCATCTTTAAATTCAATTATTACTTTATCTGCATCATCATGAGAAAATACTTTTTTTGCTTTACCTTCGTAAATCAATTCATATTTATTATTCATTAATTTAAGACCTCATTTGATCACTAAAAGTACGATTCTTAATTAACATAATTATTGGAGATCCATTTTAAAAAACAGTTTATTTTATTTTAACTGATTATTTATCGAAACCTCATAACCTTCAAAAACAAACTTATGAGTATTAATTCAACAAGTTCTAAGACCTTCAGTAGGTTAAAAAATATTTTAATAATTGGAAATGGTGGAAGAGAAAATTCTTTGGCTTGGGCTATTCAAAAAAATGAATCAGTCAGAAAAGTTTATTTAATACCTGGTAACGCTGGATCAGAAAGAATAAAAAAATGTGAAAGAATAAAAATTGATATAAACAATAAAACTGAATTGGTTGAAAAGCTTACATTTTTAAAAATAGATTTAATTGTAATAGGACCAGAAATCCCTTTAGCGAATGGATTAGCTGACTTTCTTCGCAAAAAAGACTTTAAAGTATTTGGCCCTGGTAAAGATGGAGCAAAATTAGAATATAGCAAATCTTGGGCAAAGGAATTTATGCAAAACGCAAACATTCCAACCGCAAACTTTTGGAAAGTCAATTCTCTAGAAGAAGCGAAAAAAATTATTCATTCATCACCTTTTCCACTAGTAGTGAAAGCTGATGGTCTAGCTTCAGGTAAAGGTGTTTTTATTCCCCATTCAAAAGATGAATGTTTTAAAGCAGCAGAATCAATCTTCAATGGTAAGTTTGGCAACTCTGGTAATTTGGTTGTTTTAGAAGAAAAAATTCAGGGTCCAGAAGTTTCAGTTTTTGCTCTTTGTGATGGAGAGAGATACATATTACTTCCAACTGCACAAGATCATAAACGCCTCAATGAAAAAGATAAAGGTCCAAATACTGGAGGGATGGGAGCTTATTCTCCTGCCCCACTATTAACAGAAGATTACCTTAACAGAATCATCAAAGAGATCATTGAACCCACAATAAATGAACTTAAGAAAAGAAATATTGATTATAAAGGCGTAATTTATTTTGGATTGATGCTCACAACTTCTGGACCCAAAGTTATAGAATACAATTGCAGATTTGGTGATCCAGAATGCCAAACAATCATGCCTTTGATGGATCAAGATTTTGTATTGCTTTTAGAAAAATGCTCGATGGGAAATTTAACTGGGCTTGAAAAAATTGATCCCAATGATAAGGTTAGTGGCTGTGTAATAGCGACCTCAAAAGGGTATCCTAACGAATATAAAATTGGCTTTCCAATAAAAATAGGAAAAATTGACTCAAGTGATTGTCAAATTTTTGACTCAGGTACCTCTCTAAGTAAAAATGGGGAATTACTAACTGATGGAGGAAGAGTCTTAAGTATTGTCTGTCAAGATATAGATTTTGATATGGTTTTTAAAAAAGCATATAAGAATTTAAAAGAAATAAATTTTGATGGTATTTACTTTAGAAATGATATAGGTCATCAAGTAAGGAAAAACTTTTCTAAGGAGAATTAAGCTTGTGGTAGATACCAATAATCGAGAAAGTAGACAATATAACAACGCCGATAATGAAGATATTAATAATAACTATTGGATCAATAGCCTTTTTGCTTGGTGGAGTGGGTTTAGTTTAAGAACAAAATTGTTAGCAATAGCAACTCTCGTGGTAAGCCTCCTAATGACAGGAATAACATTTTTTGCATTAAATAGTATTCAAAGAGATGCAGGAATGAATGATACTAGATATGCTCGAGATCTTGGATTATTGTTATCAGGGAATGTCACGGAATTAGTTGCTAATAACCAAAAAAAAGAAATCTCAAATGTAGCTGAAAAGTTTTGGAGATCAAGTCGAAATCTACGTTACATATTTTTTACTGATGCTGAAGACATAGTTCAACTTGGAATACCGATTAGTGCCACTCCAACAAGCTCAGACAGTCAGTTTCAGCTCACTAGAAGATTAAAACTACCATCAGAATTAAAGAAAAGGCCACAATTCCCACTAGTTAGGCAGCATGTTACACCTCAGGGTCAAGTAACAGATGTATTTGTTCCAATGCTTTGGAAAGGGAAATATCTTGGAACTTTAGCTTTAGGAGTTACACCCAATAAAAAGGCCCTAGCCAGTGCCGCACTAACAAGAGAAGTAACAATAGCTGTTTTTATCTCTATTTGGGTTTTAGTAATACTTGGAGCTGTATTCAATGCACTGACAATTACAAGACCAGTAAGGGAATTAGTAAGAGGTGTTAGGGAAATCTCAAAAGGGAACTTCAAATCCAGAATTTCTATACCTATGACAGGAGATTTAGGAGAACTTTTAAATGGATTTAACCGAATGGCTACTCAATTAGAAAATTATAACGAAGCAAACATTGAAGAACTTAAAGCCGCTCAAATAAAGCAGCAATCACTAATAGCTACTATGGCTGATGGGGCAATATTACTTGATGCCAAAGGGAAGATAGTACTTACTAATCCAACAGCAAAAAGACTATTCCGTTGGGAAGGAAGATTCTTAGAAGGAAAATATTTTTTAAATGAGATCCCCGAAATTTTGTCTAATGACCTACACACAAATATAGAATCTATACTAAACAGAGAAAAGGAGAAAGATGATTTAAGGTTTAGCTTAGGAGAACCGGCTAGAACTTTAAGAATTGTCTTACAATCAGTATTAGATACAAACAAAGTTGAATTAAAAGGTATTGCCGTCACAATTCAAGATTTAACAAGAGAGGTAGAACTAAATGCCGCACAAAACAGATTTATTAGTAATGTTTCGCATGAATTAAGGACACCACTTTTTAACATTAAGAGTTACGTAGAGACTTTATATGATTTAAAAGATCAGCTATCTAATGAAGAACAACTCGAATTTCTGGGTATTGCCAATTCAGAGACTGATAGATTAACAAGACTTGTGAATGATGTATTAGATTTATCAAGATTGGAATCAGGGAAAATAATTAAACTGGAGGAAATGGATATAAAGTCAGCAATAGAGCAGACTCTAAGAAATTATAGACTTAATGCTATAGAAAAAAATGTTTCATTGGCACATGATATAGAAGAAACTATCCCTTCAATACTTGGGAATTTTGATTTACTTTTACAAGTTTTTGATAATTTGCTGGGTAATGGATTGAAATTTAGTCCAAAAAACAGCAACCTAATGATAAGAGCTTATACTTGGCCAGATTCCTGTCCTGCCTTACCCCCAAATAATAGAGATAATGGAGCTCCGCAATGTGAGTTAGTTTCACCATTACCAAAAGTAAGAATTGAAATTGCTGATACAGGATCAGGAATATCTCAAGCTAATCAAGAAAAGATATTTGATCGTTTTTATAGGGTAGAGAATTCCGTTCATACTGAACAAGGAACTGGTTTAGGTTTATCTATAGTGAGAGGGATAATTGAAAAACATGGCGGAGAAATTCGTATGGCTAGTGAAATAGGAGTTGGAACAACCTTTTGGTTTGACTTAGCCTTGGCACAATCTGATAAAGATGAATTACTGACTCAAACTATTAACAATACAGATAACTTTTCAAGCTCTGAAATCAGCGAAATTATCTAATTATTATCTAACCCTTTAAAAACATTTTGAATATTTTGATCAGGAACAATTCTATGAGGGGCACCACTAAATATCTGTTCAAAGTTAGAGAAAGAATCTTTTATTTCAGGTCCTCGATTTGTAATAATAAATTCTCTTATTCGTTTATCATGCCATGATCCCCGCATTTTAAAAACATTTAAAGCTCTAGCCATCTCTCCTTTTATTTCCACATATTGAAGTAATAATATAGTATCTGTAATGGTTGATATGTGAGAATCAGTAATAGAATGACTTCCCATAAATTCTTCTGCAGTATTAGTAAAAAAACCAGCTATCTCTTCTTGTTTTGTATAACCAGTTACTGCAATTACAAACTGTCTAAATGCGTTCAAACTTACACCTCTGGCCAATGCAGATAGAGAATCTATTGCCATTCTCTTTGGTTTAAATTGATTAATTTGCGTTTTTATAATTTGCAAGTGATCTTCCAAACCAGTTGATTCAGGATATGCACAAATGATTTTTAATAACCCATCACTTTCCATCTTTTCAAAGTCTATGCCCCAACTAGTTGCATTCCTAAGCAATTGAGCCCTAGATTCTTCATATGCGAAAAGTATTGCTCTTTCATTGTTATCATAAGCATCTTCTACAAACTTTGATACAAGCATTGTCTTACCAGTACCAGTAGCTCCTGTGGCGAGGATAATGGAATCTTGAAAATAACCTCCTCCACACATATCATCAAGATCTTTAACTCCAGAACTAATCCTAATATTTGAAGATCTTTGCGTAAGTCTCATTGCCCCAAGAGCAAACACACTTATACCATCTATACCCATAGTGAATGGGTATTCCCCTTTCATATGTATAGTCCCTCTTAACTTCAAAACTTCTAAAGTTCTTCTTCTCTTCTCTGACTCTAGAACATTTCTTAATAAGACAACATTATCAGAAACAAATTCTTCTACTCCATATCTAGCAATAGGGCCGTAATCATCAACCCTTTCTGTCGTCATAACTGTTGTAACTCCTATTTCTTTTAATCTTGCTATTAGTCTGAAGATTTCTCTTCTAACAACGTAAATGGCATCATATTGTTGAAAAACTGCAGTTATTGAATCTATCGCAACTCTTTTGGCTTTATATTTTCTTATTGCGTAGCTAATTCTCTCAATAAGACCAGATAAGTCAAAATTACCCGCAACATCTTGGCCGTCAGGATCTGGAGAAGCATCCAATATAAATAATTTATTTTGATCAATTAATTCTTGTAAATCCCATCCGAAGCTAGCAGCGTTTCTTATTATGTCTAAAGGTGATTCTTCGAATGTAACAAAAATCCCAGGCTCATCAAAATTGCAAATTCCATGGTGTAAATATTGAAGCGAAAAAACAGTTTTACCAGTCCCTGATGTGCCACTAATCAGAGTACTTCTAGATACTGGCAGTCCACCTCTACAAACATCATCAAACCCTTCAATACCGGTAGGTAACTTTTGTACCTGCATTTTATTCGATTTACCAAATTTCTTATTTTTCATGGTTTTTTTCAGAAAATTTTCAATAAAAAATAAACATTAAATTTATTTTTTAATTAAAAAAGGTTTCTATATATTATTTATCTCCACTATATTCAGTTTCTGTTAATTCATCAAAAAGTAGATCTAAACCAATTAAAACTTTCTCTCTATCAGAGAGGTCACCAATTATTTTTCGAACTGGAGGAGGTAAAATTTTAGATAAGGTTGGAGTTGCTAAAATCTTATCTTCCTCTGCAAGTTGTGGTTGTTTAAGTACATCGATAACCTTCAAAGCATAAACTCCTTTAAATTCATTTTCTAAAATTCCTCTTAAAGTATTCAAAGCTCTCATTGAATTAGGAGTATTTCCAGCAACATAGAGTTTTAAAATATATGTTTTTCTTGCTGCCATTGTTATAGTTCCTCAAATTGATATAAAAGATTTAAAATAACCCTTGACTTATTACACTACAAAATAAGAAAATAAACAAACCATTATGATTGCTTATTAGGCTTAATCAAATTACAAATTTGAGCCTAATAGCGTCTTTAAGATATGACAAATTCTAAAAACTCTTCAAACAATTCTTCTAAAAGAAATGAGTTGTATGCAATAGCAGAAACTTCAGGACAACAATTTTGGTTCGAAGTCAACAGATACTATGACATAGACAGGTTAAATGCAAAAGAGAAAGAAAAGATAACATTAGAAAAAGTTTTACTTTTAAAGGATAAAAACTCGATCACTATTGGTAAACCTTATATTGAAAATGCAAAAATTGAATTAGAAGTCGTTTCGCACAAAAGAGATAAAAAAATTCTTGTATACAAGATGCGTCCTAAAAAAAAGACAAGAAGAAAGATGGGCCACAGACAAGAACTTACAAGAGTTATGGTAAAATCTATATCAACAGGTAAAAGTGCTCCTAAGTCTTCTTCAAAGAAGGAAACTGTTAAAAAGGAATCTAAACCAAAATCCGCAAAATCTACAAATTAAACATTTCTAATGGCACATAAAAAAGGAACAGGTTCTACAAGGAACGGTAGAGATTCAAATTCCAAAAGACTTGGCGTAAAAGCTTATGGTGGAGAAAAAGTAACTGCTGGATCAATTTTAATCCGCCAAAGAGGTACGTCCTTTCTGCCTGGAATCAATGTTGGCAAAGGCAAAGATGATACCCTTTTTGCACTCAAAGAAGGTACCGTAAGTTTTGAAAGCATTAAAAGAAATCTAAGAAATAGAAAAAGAGTTAATATAGTTATCTAATTTTCTTATAAGCTCTTGTAGTTATGAGAATAGGATGAAAAACTTCTAAAAAATTCGATTGAAGAGCCTTAAAAAACCTTTCCACAATCTGAATATCGTCTATATGGAATGGATATTCATTTTTTTCTCCTTTATAGAAATACCAATTAAATAAAGCAATAGAATTAGAATCCATAAACTCATTAAAAATCTCAATTTGAGAAGCTGGATCGGCAAGATGTTCCAAAACATCAAGACAAACTATCGTATCAAATTTCGATATTTGGGTATCTTTAATTGTCTTGCAAAAAGTAAGTTTTTTTTCGACTCCTAATTCCTTAGCCCTATATTCAACAAAGTTTCTATTTGTTTCATTAATATCTACAAAAAATACATGCTCAACTTTTGAAGACATAGCATTAGCTAAGGCATGCGTTCCAATCCCTCCTCCAAAATCTAAAACTAAATCTCTAGAAAAACTCTGCTGAAGTTTTAAAGTATCCGAGATGTAATCCTTGCTTGCAATATGCCAAGCGGCTAAATCAGCTACATGCCGATCTCCAACAATCTCAGTATAAAAATCTGAAACATCATTTAAAGAATCTCCAGGATGTGAATTTGCCAAATTCATCTTTGCATTTGCGAGGAATCCATCTAAATCACATTCTTTCATTGAAAAGAATTGCATTAAATGTGATTTCAAATTAAAAGCATTATCTAAAAACTCTTTTAAGATAAAACTATTGTTTTTCAATTTCTTACTTTAAATTTCCAATACAAAAATCATAGAATGGTTATAAATCTTTCTCAAAGTATTCTTAATATTAAAATTAAAAATGGAAACTAAAGATGGATTCTTAGTAATTAATAAAGATAAAGGCTGTACCTCACATGATTGCGTGAAACAAATAAGGAAGTTACTAAATACAAAAAAAGTTGGACACACAGGAACTCTTGATCCAGAGGTTATAGGAACATTACCAATTGCAATAGGTAGTGCGACAAGATTTATTCAATATCTTCCTCAGGGTAAAACTTACATAGGACAAATTAAATTAGGGATAAGAACTACCACTGATGATATTCATGGAGAAATAATTAATCAAAAAAATTGGCCTAAAATCAGTGCTGAGAAATTAGATCAATATCTAAATAAATTTAGAGGAATAATTAAACAAATCCCTCCGAAAGTATCTAGTGTGCATGTCAATGGTGAGAGAGCTTATAAAAAATCTTTTAAGAATGAAAACTTTGAGTTAGCCGCAAGAGAAGTAAAAATAGACGAACTTATTTTAATGAAATGGGACCAAATAAATGGAATCATAGAGATAAATATCAAATGTTCAGCTGGCACGTATATAAGATCAATTGCAAGAGATTTAGGTGAAATGCTTAATTCCGAGGGTTGCCTTCTACAACTAAAAAGAATTTCAGCTTGTGGCTTTGATGAACAAAACTCTATAAAAATATCTGATATAGAAAAAGAAAAGGGGGGAGGCAAAGCTTCACATTTTATTATTCCAACAATTTCTGCTCTTAATCACATTTCATCATTTGTCTTAACTAAAGAAGAACAAATCAATTTTTGGCAAACTGGAAGAGCAATTGAAGTTGATATTAATTACTTTAAGGAAAGCAAAGCTTTTGATTATAAAAAACCCATAAAAGTAATAGATAAAAGAAAAATACTACTTGGGATAGGCTTCTTAAATAAAGAACAAACAAATATAAATCCCAAATTAGTCCTTAATGCAAGATGATTTTTATAGATAATCTTTTTTAAAAGGTTTAATCTGCACACCCCTATAGAAATGCTTTAATATTTTTTCCGCTTTTTGACCTTTAGAAGCCATATATTTTGCACCCCATTGACTCATTCCAACGCCATGACCCGATCCCTGTCCAAACACTACTAAACCTTTTTGTATAGGAAATTGTTTACTTTGTTCTTCAATTAATTTAAATCTAACTAAAGTACTATTAAGTCCTAATTTTTTTCTTAAATCTACCCCGGAAATTTGATCAGAACCATATGCACCATAAAGCTTTACATTTTTTACTCTCCCAGTATCAGTAATATTTAAAATTTCTATATTTTTTAATCCTCCAATTTTGGGGAATAAATTAAATAATTCCTTATTAGAAAAATTTTTCTGCCATCTAAATTTTGGATTTTTCTTATCAAAATCTTTTACACTAGATAAATATGGATATTTATTTTTCCAAACATCTTGACTATTTTCTGTCATCCCTCCTGAACTACTATGAAATAAAGCATTAATCAATTTATTTTTATACGTCAAAACTAAAGATCTTGTACTTTTAACGGCTCGGATAGTTTTATAAGTTCTTGACTCTAAGCCATTATAGACTTGATTTCTCTGGGTAGAATCGATATCAAATAGACTATTTCCCTTTTGCTTTAAAGCATAAGTTCTTGAGGCAATTGCTTGTGCTTTTAATGCTTCCATTGGCCATTTTGTTGGCATCTCTGAACCAACCACACTACTTAGGTATTTTTCAATTCCTAAAACATTCACTACTAATATTTCAGAATCAAGTACAAAGAGATTAATTTTACCTGAGAATCTTTTCTGACCTACCCAAATACCTCTGCCATCAGGAGATCTAACTTGAAATTTTTGATTACCTTTTAACTCATATTTTTTTTGTTTATTCTTATCAAAATATAAAATTTTTCTATTTTCCTCATTTTTCAAAGTTAAACCTTTTATTTTCTTATTTGAGAAAAATTTTCCTTCTATGATTAAAGGAATTGATTTATCTGATCTAATCCTTATATTGTTATTTTTTGATATCAAAACTCTAATTATTGGTTCTCTAAATGCAAAAACAGTTTCACTCTGAGAAACACAAAAAAATAAAATACTAATCAGACAAAATTTACTATATTTTTCTTTTAATTTAAGTATCACTTTGTTTAAAAAACAAATTCTTAATTTGCCTAAGTCTGACTATATGTCTAGATTTAATCCAGACATCAAATAAAAATATCATAATAAGTGAATATAACCTTCTTAGGAACTAGTTCAGGTGTCCCTTCCTTAACAAGAAATGTTTCTTCATTAGCTCTTAAATTATCACAATCTTCGGAAGTTTGGCTTTTTGACTGTGGAGAAGGAACTCAGCATCAAATAATTAGAAGTAATATTAAATCTTCGCAAATTAAGAAGATATTTATTACTCATATGCATGGAGACCATATTTATGGTTTACCTGGCCTTTTGGCGACCTTAGGTTTATCCGGTAATAGTAAGGGTATTGAAATATATGGTCCTTCAGAGCTAAGAGGTTTCATAAATTCTGCGCTAAGTAGTAGTTTTTGCAAATTGTCCTTTCCATTACATTTCGTGGAGACTGAAAATTTCGCATCAGAAAATAAAATTTTGTTTGAAAACGACAAAATAAAAGTAAATTGCGCCTGCCTTAAACATAAAATACCTGCTTATGGTTATCGAGTAAGCGAAAAAGACAAACCGGGTATATTTGATATCCAAAAGGCAAAGAATTTAAAAATAGCACCTGGGCCGATCTATTCTGAACTTCAAGAAGGTAAAAAAGTCGTATTAGCAGATGGTAGGTCCTTTGATGGTAAAGAGTTTTGCGGACCTCCTAAGAAGGGTCAAAGTTTTGTTTATTGCACAGACACTGTCTTTAGCGAATCAGCGGTGTCATTGTCAAAAAATGCCGATTTACTGGTTCATGAATCTACATTTTCAAAAGAAGACGAGAAAATGGCTTTTGAAAAATTACATTCCACAACAATCATGGCTGCGAAAACAGCATTATTAGCTAATGCAAAAAAATTAATCATTACTCATCTTAGTCCGAGATACACTAACAGAAATTCAATTACCCCAAGCGATTTGCTTAAAGAAGCACAAAAAGTTTTTCCCAATACTCTCCTTGCGAAAGATTTTCTAACTGCAGAAATTAAATAAACTGCAACAGTTCGTGAGCAGGAGGGTATTAAATGACCAACCCATGAAATAATAGTCTTAGGTTTTTATATTTGATGTTGATCGAAATGGTTACTTTTTTTTCGTTCTTGAACAAGTCTATTAAAAGACTTCTAATTTTACTGCCATTGTTTGTTGGTTTAATTTTGAATCCAATTTCAGCAAATGCACTCTACCCTAGTGATCCTTCATCAGTAGATGTACTGAAAGGAGATCTTCATGGTAAGGACCTTAAGAATACTGAATATGTTAAATATGACTTATCTGGTCAGGATCTAGGTGAAGCAAACCTTGAGGGGGCTTATTTCAGTGTTACAACTGCCAAAAATGCAAATTTCAAAGGCGCTAATATGAGTAACGTAATAGCATATGCTGTTCGCTTTGATAATGCTGATCTAACAGATAGCAATTTTTCAAATGGTGAGCTATTAAAAAGTGTTTTTGATGGTGCAATAATTGATGGAACAGACTTTACTGATGCAAACCTTGATCTTTCACAGAGAAAATCATTATGTGAAAGAGCAACTGGTACTAACCCAAAAACTGGTGTAGATACCTTTGAAAGTCTTGAATGCACAGGTCTAGCAGGTTACATACCAGCTACACCGAAAGCTTAATTACAAATTAATTAACTTAATTTAGGGTAAACAATTACCAGGCTCTAAAGAGCCTGGTTTTTTGCTGTACCACCATTCTTGTATATCAGAAGAAAATCTCTTTGAGAAAAGAGTAATGACTGTTTCTACAGGTTTTGATCCAGGCTCCAGAATCTGAACAGAATAAGAGGGACATTTTCTTGAAGCCATATCTGCTACGAACCTAGAACCTATTCTTCTCCAACTAGGCTCCTTGCTTCTCCAAGCAAGCCTTGAACAGGGCCAAGGTAATTCTTCCCTATCGTATAGTCTGCAACATGGTCCAATTACCTTATAGCTGTACTGACCTCCATAACTTGATTGAACACTGCCAGTCTTGAAAAATTCAAATTTATTCATTCACAAAAAAAGCCACCTTCATAGAGGGTGGCAGAGAAATAATAAATAATCAACTGAGAAAAGTAAATTTTTTATAATTAATACAATTCTTCCTCAGCATGAGTTGTAATTGTTACGTCTGATGTTGGATAAGCAACACATGTAAGTACAAAACCAGCTTCTAGTTGGTCATCGTCTAAGAAACTTTGATCTGATTGGTCAACACTACCTGAAGTAACTTTTCCAGCACATGTTGAACATGCTCCCGCTCTGCAGGAATATGGAAGGTCGATACCTTGTTCTTCAGCCGCATCTAGGATGTACTGGTCATCAGGTACTTCAATAGTTGAATTGAGTCCTTCACCTTCGCTGATGAGTGTAACTTTGTAAGAAGCCATTTAAATAAAAAATTGTTGGTAGTTAAAACCTATCAAATACATTTTTAACATCGATTGAGTCGATATGTGAGATTTTGAAGTAAAAAATGACACAATAAAATGTATTAAAGAGTATTCATAAGAAAAACTTATATTTAGGTTTAATCGCTGGTTTTTTGCGCAGAAATGCATGCCCAATCTTTTCTAGTTGATACATCCAATAATTTCAAGTCATTCTGAATTAATATTTTTATAATTTCATCTTTTTGTGAATTCAGAATTCCACTGAAAATGACTTCCCCATTATTTCTCAAGCACTTATAAATATTTGGAATCATTTCTTTTATTACTTCAGCAAGAATATTGCAAAAAACAAAATCAAATTGTTTGAGTTGATTTTTTAAAAATACCTCATCAAAAGATCCCAAATATGTATTTAAGTTTTTTAAATTACCGAAATTTAGTTGGAAATTAGAGTTAGTCGAATTTATAGCTAAATAATCATTATCCACTGCACAAACCTCTTTAGCTCCAAGCAATCTTGCAGCTACACTCAAAATCCCGCTACCACTCCCAATATCTAATACTTTTTTATCAGAAAATAAAATATTCTCCATTTTTTCCAAGCAAAGATAAGTCGAAGGGTGACTTCCTGTGCCAAAGGCTGCCCCAGGATCAATTTTAATAATTTGTTTATCTTTAAATTTTTTATTTAGATTTATCCAACAAGGCAATATTAAAAAATGATTTCCCACTAATTCAGGCGCCCAATATTTCTTCCAGCTTGTCAACCAATCCTCTTCTTTAATGATACTCCAGTCAAAAAACTTATTCTTAGAGGCATTAATGTTTAGCAGTTTGCTAATTACTTTTTCAAAACCACTTCTGGAACTCTCTCCCCAAGCATCAATTGGAAGCCATATATTCACCTCCTTTTTATTATCATTTTTAATTAAATATTCAAATGAAAAACTTGATATTCCCAGCTCATTTAATTTCCAAATAATAATTTCTTCTGAATTACTTTCTATCAGAAAAGTTAGTTTATACCAATCTTTGGTTGCCATTAATAAAGCAAGCCTCTTTATAAAGTAACTGGATTAGCGTTGGTAATTCCCTCAACTTCAATAATAGTATCAAGCAACTGATTAGGTATTGGATCATCAATGCTTAGAACCATAACAGCTTCCCCTCTAACGATTTTGCGCCCAACTTGCATTGAAGCAATATTTACATTGTTGCTACCTAATAAAGACCCTAGCTTGCCAATAATACCAGGCATATCTCTGTGCCTAGTAACCAACATATATCTGCTTGGCGATACGTTAACTGGGTATTGATCAATACTAATAATTCTTAATTCCCCATCAGCAAAAATGCTTCCTGCTACGCTATGGTCTCCATTATCTCCATAAGTATTTAACTGAAGCGAACCACTAGCGAATTCAGGTCTTGCTTCATCTTTATTCTCAACCACTGAAATACCTCTTGAATCTGCTTCTAGCGAAGCATTCACATAATTAATCCTATCTCCCAAAGCTTTACTTAGAAGGCCTTTTAAACTAGCTATTATTAATGGCTGAGAAGGGTGTTGAACAAATTCGCCTTGAAGCTTAACCTCTAGTTTTTGAATCTGTCCACCTGAAAGCTGGCTTATGAGGAGACCCATTGTTTCAGCTAACTGCAAGTGAGGTTTTAGACTATCCATAATATCAGGACTCAAACCTGGTATATTAACTGCAGTTCTAGCAGATAAACCAAGCAAGACATCTCTGATTTGTTCTGCAACATCAACAGCTACATTTTCTTGTGCTTCCCTAGTAGATGCTCCTAAGTGTGGGGTAAGAATAAGATTCTTTTCTACCTTCAAAAGTGGTGAATTAGATTCCAAAGGTTCTTTAGAATAGACATCTATTGCAGCGCCTGCAATCAATGATTTATTTAAAGCTTCTGCCAATGCTTCTTCGTCAATTAAGCCTCCTCGAGCACAATTAATTAATTTTGCGCTACTTTTCATACTTTTAAGAACCTCTATGTTTACTAAATTCTCTGTCTCTGGTGTGCGAGGTAAATGCAAAGTTACATAATCGGATTGTTGAAATAAATCCTCTAATTCAGATAGTTTAACTTGTATTTGTTGGGCTCTTTCAGTTGAAACAAAGGGATCATATCCGTAAACTTCCATTCCTAATGCATTAGCAACTTTCGCTACATGAGCACCAATTTTCCCTAAACCCACTACACCTAATTTTTTCTTATAAAGCTCATTCCCAACAAATTTCTTTCTTTCCCATTTACCTGACAAAGTACTGCTATTAGCAATTGGAATATGTCTAGATAAAGCCAACATCATAGCTATCGTATGTTCAGCAGCGGCTATGGTGTTACCTCCTGGAGAATTAACAACAAGAACTCCTTTTTGTGTGGCAGCCTTAACATCAACATTATCAACTCCAACTCCTGCTCTTCCAATAATTCGCAGTTTACTTGAAGAGTTAATGATTTCTTCAGTCACTTGAGTACCAGAGCGAATCATTAAAGCATCATAATCTTTAATAATGGAAGCTAACTCCGAGTCTGAGATTCCTATCTTCTGATCAACCTGAGCAACTTGTGAAAGAATATCGATTCCTTTTTGATCAATTGGATCTGTAATGAGAACTTTTGTCATTTAAGATTGGTTCTTTAATCTTTTACTTTAACTTAATCTATAGTGTATGTATCTTATTTTATTAATTTGAATAAAACACAAACATTTGAGGATTAAAATTTGACAAAAAGTATTGTGATATTTGAAGACATTGATAAATGCATCCAGCTATTTGATGTTTTCAAAGAAAAATCAGTAATGTTATCTGAAGCTATTTTGATCCCACCAATTAGTGATAAAATATCAGCCTATGAAACAGAATTGCTAAATGCGAAAGCAAATAACTTATTCAAATCTCAAAATTTTGAAGATATAAGAATTTTAAATCCTAAACTTGATAGAAAGATTAGACAAAAAGATATGAGTAGATGGCTTATGCCATTTGGTTTTATAGCTGGAATAGCTTTTTCTAATATGACAAATTTATCTACTTTCAGCTTTCTTGGTTTTAATAACATCGGGGAATCCTTAATTGGAGGTCTTTTAGGAATGGGTTCAGGATACTTAGGAAGCGTTGTTTCTTCCGCAAGTATCAACATCAACAGAAATAAAGAGTTGAGATCAATTATTAATCTTAATAAAGAGGGTAAATGGCTTGTTCTGCTCGAAAATCAAATTGGAACTGAATTACCTTGGGCTTTGATAAAGCAATCAGAAGCAAAAGATATAATTTTTTTAGAAGGCTGAATGATTGACTTAAAAGAAATCTTAATAAATTCAAACTACAAAAAAGAAACTGAGGAATTAATAAATATTGCTAACTTAGCTTACAAACACTGGGAAACTTATTGGACTGGATTTAACTCAACTTATGTTTGCGAGGAGATTTCAAAAGATTTTGAAAATTTAAATGATTTCAAATTTTTTGTTTATGGAGGATTCTCTTCCTCTCAAAGATCAAGAATAGCTTGCTTTAGAGGAGATAACATTCCTGAAGAGGATGCGCTAAAAAGTAATTTTCCAGCTCAGGGGATAAAAATTAATGGCAATTTTTTATTTGATAATGCTACACAAGAAGATTTTAGATCCCTCTTAATTGAAAATGGGGTAAATAAAGTAAAAGTAGGCGATATATGGACTATTGGAGATAGGGGGGCACAAGGAATAATTGATAATTTAGATATTAAGCATCTAGATGAAAAGATTTTTTATTTGAGAGACGTAAAAGTAAAAATTAATTTAGTTGGTATAGATGAATTACAAATACCTTCTGGAAGAACAAAAAAACTTGTTAATACAGTAGAAGCTTCAACAAGATTAGACGCTATAGCTTCAGCAGGTTTTAGGATATCACGAACCAAAATTATTGAAAGGATAGAAAATGGAATGCTCAAATTAAATGGAAGCAAAGTTAACAAGCCAACTATTAATCTAAAAATTGGGGACAAACTAGAACTAGAAAATAAAGGATTTATCGAAATTCTAAATTTAGAAATCACCAAAAGAGAAAGATGGAAAGTTAAATTACTTAGAAAATGAAACTTAACCTGCTATTTTCTTATAAGGGGGATTTAAAATTCTTCAATTTGGGCGATTAGCTCAGTGGTAGAGCACTACCTCGACACGGTAGTGGCCACTGGTTCGAATCCAGTATCGCCCATTAAAACTTTTGACGAACTAGCTCATACCCACAGAAAAAAATTTCATTTTTTAGATTATTAATAAAGATGAAACTTAATCAAATAATTAATCTTCATAAGGGGCTCACAGCATTTGTAGTTATAGGTCTTATGATTTTTTTTGATAATTTTACAATCGCTCCCTACGTTTATTTAGCTCTGCATGGTACTTATGGATTACTTTGGCTTCTAAAAGAAAAGATATTCCCGGATCCTTATTTTAAAGAAAAAATCAATTTTTTAACTTCAGTCACTGGTTTTATTTTCCTTGGAAGTTACTGGGTAGCTCCCTACATTCTTATTTCATCTCATAAATCTGTTCCAAATATCGTAATAGCTGCATCTGTATCTCTAAATATAATTGGTGTGTTTTTACACTTTGCTAGTGATGCTCAAAAATATTTTTCTCTTAAATTAAAAAAAGACCTAATTAAAGAAGGATTTTTCAAAAATATAAGGAATACAAATTATCTAGGAGAAATACTAATTTATCTATCCTTCGCAATCCTTTCAATGAGTTTCATTCCATTAGTAATTCTTGCAATATTTTTCTTTATAGTTTTTCTGCCAAGAATGATAAAAAAAGATAAATCGCTCTCAAAGTATGATTCATTCGAAGAATACAAAAAGAAAAGTGGCCTTATTTTGCCTAAATTAAATGCTTGATAACAACTTACCAAGTTGGAGACAAGATTTAAAATCTTCCAGAAAAAAAGAGGGCAAATCACCCTCTAATAGATGGATACAGCTTGCAACAGTTAGCGAAAAAAATGAGCCAAGATTAAGAACAGTTGTTTTCAGAGGATGGCATAAAGATAGTTCAATGATTATTTTTACAGATAGAAGAAGTGAAAAAATTGGTCATTTGAAATCTAACCCTAATGCAGAAATATTATGGTTCTTTTTGAAAACCAAATCACAATACAGATTTAAAGGAAAAATACGTGAATTAAATGATAACAAAAATTATTGGGATTCATTATCGGAAAAATCAAAATCTTCTTGGTTTTGGGGATCTCCTGGAGAGAAAATAAACCCAAAAGTGCAATCTGCTTATGTAATATTATCCAATCTACCAAAGTCAGAAAATTTTGTAGTTCTAAATTTTGAAATCTATTCAGTAGATCTTCTTAAATTAGAACAGCCTATTCATAAAAGATATCTATGGGAAAAGATTAAGAAATGGGAAAAAACAGAAATCAATCCTTAAATATTTCTAAATTGTATATTTAGGTTGAAAAAGATGTATTGATCGGTCAGTTTTTAAAAAGAAGTATTTTTGATATGAAATTCTCAGAAATTCCAAATAACCCTTTTATCTTTTTATCTTGGGTAACAGCTATAGGTCTTTTTATAAGTCTTTCTGAAGCAACGATTAAGATAAAACTCGAGAAGAGAAACAATTATCTTAAAAGGGTAAAACTGATTAACAGTCTTTACCCTAAAAAATTAGCTTAAATATCTGAGAGGATATTTGCTTTGAGAAATTGAAATAATCCACCTTTACTAGTTTCCTCTTTTATATCAGACTCCTTAGAAGAAGGTTTTACTTTTGTTGAAGATATGCTTTCTTCTGAATCTTCTGATTTAAGTATTCTAATAATAACTTCATCCAAAGAAAAATTACCAGGGCCTGTCAAGGCAATTGAAGTTGCTGAAGCAAAATACAGAAGTAAAAGCTCTAAAAGGTAAATATTAAATCCTGAAGTCACAAGTGCATGATATATAGCTACAGAAATTGTTCCGACAATAGCTAAAGCTCCGAATCTTGTAGCTAAACCGATGATTAATAACCAACTACCACCTATCTCCGAAAAAGCTGCTACATATGATAAAAATATTGGAAATGGTAGATGTAATGGTCTTACAAATGCATCAGCAAAATTTTCTATATTTGCTAATTTTTCATAACCGTGGTGAATAAGAACAGTACCAGTAATAACTCTAAGAATTAATAAAGCTGTATCTTTGCTAAACGACTTTGTAAGAATTGTTGAAATCACTATAAAAAATTATCCTTAAGTAAAAATAACTAGTCACAGAATCCATCGTGGATTAAACAGCAAAAGTCGTACCTAATTAAGTATTTATACTTAGTTCCCTAAAGAATTATTTTTTGGTTAAGAATTTACCAAAGTTAAAATTTATTTTTTGAATAATTTTCGAATATTCTTTGATTTATTTTGGGAATGTTTTCTTTAAATTTAAAGAAGCCTTTTTTAGCAAACTGCCATGCGAATAAATCTACATCCCTCACGAGATTAAATATTTTCTTATTATGTAAATTTTTGAACTTAATTATAAAGTCATAATTTTCTCCCACCCCAGGATAAATAATATCTATTTGATTAATATTTTTAAAAGTAGGTTCTAGTGAGTTAGGCTCAATCTGTTCAACATTATCAAATTGCTCTGCAAATTCAGAGACCAATTCATGTTTAAATTTCAAAACAGATTCAGACAATTTAATTTGTCTTTGTTCGTTCTTTAGAAGAATAATGAATACCTTTTTATAGCTTGGAAGTAAATTTTTAAGAGTTGCAACGTTCAGATCATTTTCAAACAAAATCAAATTATCTGATTTAGGATCCATATTATTTTTATAAATCTCATCTTCTAATGGAATTTGATTCAATTCCTCAATAGAAATTTGTTTGTTAATTATTTTTTCTACATTAAATCTATTATTTGAAAATTTTCTGAGGTTTGAAGATGAAAAAAGATATCGATTCCCTTTAGTTTGTAATCCTGCGACCCATCTCCAACTAAGAAGATTAGATGCAGCATCACCATCAAATAGATATTTAAAGAAAAAATTTGCTCCTAATTGCCATGGAAGGCCTAAATTAAATATCCAAGTACTCGCAAACCACATTCTTGTATGATTATGCAAATAGTTATACTGCTTTAATTCAAGTACCCAAGAGTTAAAAAAATCTAATTCTGTATTCCCATTAATTGCATTTTCATAAAGCTCAAAATCAAAATCAAGATTTTTTTCTAAAGTAAAATAGTGCCAAACTTTAGGTCTATTTTCCATCCACCCTTTCCAGTAAACTCTCCAAAATATTTCTTCAACAAATTTAGTTGAATTTTTGATTTTGTACTTACTTTTAATATCATGAATCAGATCATATTCCGATAGTATTCTATGCGTAATGAAAGGTGATAATTTTGAAACTGAACCTTCATTATTTGGCCCAAAATCGAAATTTCTTAACTTTGAATAATAATTAATTTTGTATTTTGCAAAATTGCCCCAAACATTTTGAGCTTCTAATAAAAATGACATTTTTTTGATAACTATAAAAATATTTTTTATTTATTGAAAGAAATTTCAAAAATTAGAGGTTAAATTTAGCTCACGATACTGAATTCAATTATTTACAGTAATTAGGTATTTAAGTTTTAATTAAATCTCTAAACAATTTGCAGGATTACTAAATGACTGCCACTATTTCTAGACCTACGATTTCTAATTGGGAAACATCTGATATTCCTAATCTTAATGGGAAAACTGCACTTATTACTGGTGCAAATAGTGGCCTTGGATATTACACGGCAAAGGCCTTAGCCGAAAAAAATGCCCATGTAATCGTGGCATGTAGATCGCTTGAAAAAGCTAATAAAACTATTCAAAAGTTTCAAGCTTCAAATCCTGAGGGAATATTTTCTCCACTTGAATTAGATTTATCAGATTTAAATAATGTTGTTGAAGTTCAACCCAAAATTTTTGATAACTTTGAAAATCTGGATTTACTAATCAATAATGCAGGCATAATGCACCCGCCTAAAACATTTAGTGCCCAAGGATATGAAATACAATTTGCAGTTAATCATTTAGCTCATATGCTTTTGACCCTGAAGCTTCTTCCAATTATTGAAAAAAAAGAGGAATCGAGAATAGTAACGGTTACTTCTGGTGCACAATTTTTTGGCAAAGTTGGCTGGAAAAATCTGAAAGCAGAGAACTATTACAACAAATGGGAATCTTACTCCAATAGCAAATTGGCAAATGTAATGTTTGCTTTGGAACTAAATGAAAACTTAAAGCCCAAAAATATACTTTCTTTAGCTGCTCACCCAGGGATCGCAAAAACTAATCTTTTTACTGCTCAAAAACCTAAACCTAGTCCAATAGAAACATTCTCCATGGAATTATTTAGCCCTATTTTTCAATCCGCTGAGATGGGTGCCTTACCTCAACTTTTTGCAGCTACTTCTCCAGAGGCAAGAGGCGGTGATCATTATGGTCCTAAATTTAATTTCAGAGGTTATCCAAAACTATCTCCCACTTCTCCAGTTGCCATTAATAAAAAAGAAAGAAAAAATTTATGGGAAAAAAGCCTTCAAATACTTAGTAATTTCTTATAAATTTTTCATTTTTACTAACTTCAGAAAATACTTCAAGATATGTAACTCACTCTCTGAGAGTTTCATAAATTCTATTAAGACATCATAATTTTTTTCATCAATTTTTTTTGATAATTGAATAAAACTATCATGGTTTTCATTAACAAAGCGCTCAGCAATCTGAGATGGGGTTAAACCCTTTTCTATTAATTCACCTGGAGCATTTTTCTCCCACTTTTCATAAAACCAAGAGAACCAATATTTTGCAGTATTATCTTCCATTAATTAACTTTTATTTGGCGAATTCTATAAATACTAAAGAGTAATCTCATGATTGAATTAACCCTCAAACACATTTAATATAAATTCAATTATAAAATTAATGATAGATAATAATCATTTAAGAAAAAGAAAAAATATTAATCTTGTAATTGGATTAGGTAAATCTGGATTTTGGGCTGCCAAGTATTTGAGAAGTATCGATAAGAGAGTAATTATTTGGGAAAGTAAAGATGGGAAAGAATTCTTAGAAATAAAAACAGAATTGGAGGAACTTAATATATTAGTTTCTCTGAATAAAGAATTTGTATTTAAAGAAATTCATCCCTTTGTAAAAGAGATTGAATCTGTTGTTGTAAGTCCATCAATACCTTATGACCATGAAACTATTATTAAATTAAAAAAAAAGGGAATAAAAGTAATTGGAGAAATTAATGTTGCATGGGAAATTTTAAAAGAGACAAATTGGATAGGTATTACTGGCACTAATGGTAAGACTACTGTTACTCATTTACTAAGTCATATACTCTGCGAGAATAAATTATATGCTCCTTTTGCTGGAAATATTGGTACACCTTTATGTAAATATGCTTACTCCAAAAAACACGAAAAAATTGACTGGGTTGTAGCTGAATTAAGCAGTTATCAAATAGAAATATCTCCAGAAGTAAAACCTAATATTGGAATCTGGACAACCTTCACAGAAGATCATCTTGAAAGACATAAAACACTTGAAAACTATTTCAACATAAAAAAAAGCTTGCTAGAAAAATCAGATTTCAGAATTTATAATTATGACGATGAAAATCTAAGAAATAACTATAGTTCACTATCAAAAGGGGTTTGGATAACAACTAGTCTAGATAAATCAAATTTCATTCAATGCGATTATTGGATAGATGATCAAGCATTCATTATTGAGAGAGGAAAGAGACTATTCAAACTTGAACATTTTTCTTTAAAAGGAATTCATAATCTTCAAAATCTTCTATTAGTAATAGCAGCAGCAAGAAAAGTTGGATTGTCAGGAAAGAAGATTAAAGATTCTTTATCTAATTACAAACAATTACCGCATAGGATGGAAACAATTTACAAAAATAATGATCTGGAAATAATTAATGATAGTAAAGCTACAAATTTTGATTCATCTATTGCAGGAATAAATTCAATTGAAGGTCAAATAATAATAATTTCTGGAGGCAGATTAAAAGGCAATGAATACAGTGAGTGGGTACAAGTTTTAAAGCAAAAAGTTAAATGTGTTTTTCTTTTTGGAGAAAGCTCAAAAGTCCTAAAGATGGCCCTTATTAATGAAGGATTTAAAAAAGATATTTTTGAATTTTCAGAACTCAAAGAGCTTTTAAATTTTGTTTTTCATTATTTACAAAATAATAAAGTTGGAACATTATTATTCTCACCATCATGCTCAAGTTTTGATCAGTTTAAAAATTATGAAGAGCGAGGAGATCATTTCAAGAAACTAATAAGTGAAAAATTAAAGGTTAATTAATTCAGTTTTTATTTAAAGATCATTAAGTCATTTTCAGGTCGGTCATCACAACAGTCTCACCCCTAGCGAATATTCACTTAATTAGTTAGATTTTGACTATAAAGTTATTACTAACAATGAGTGAATCTAACAATTTACCTCAAGCAATAAGTCATAAAAAATTAAGTTACTTAATGCTTAAGGCTCAAAAAGATTCTCATTTTTCTGATGAATTAGCAGAAATAGAAAGTCCCGAAAAAAGAGAATTTGACGAGTTAATAAACAAATGGGAAGCTTCAACTAAGAAATTAATTAACGAGTTATCAAAAAGAAAAGAGAATTTACTAAAAGATAAATCACCAAATTCTTTAATTGCTCTTGGTGCTATGGAAGTTCACCTTAACATGGCTTTGCAAGCCTTAAATGCATTTAATAAAGGAGTTGATGAGTAATAGATAAACTATAAGGAAGGCATTGAAAATAAAAGAAAATCTAGTTTTTTTTCAGTCTCTATAGAAATATCATCATAATTAATAACTTCAAATCCCAAGCCATCTCCAGAAGAGAGACATATATTTGAATTAGTGTCTTTATTTTTTAATAAAAGATTACCTTCTATTATTTGTATCCAATTATATTTATCGATTTTTAATGGGAATTTTTTTTCTTTAATAGGTTTATATTTACAACGCCATAAAGAGATATCTTGATTTATT
Organism: uncultured Prochlorococcus sp.; assembly: GCA_902574425.1. GTDB lineage: Bacteria > Cyanobacteriota > Cyanobacteriia > PCC-6307 > Cyanobiaceae > Prochlorococcus_A. The sequence goes on from CACGNA010000014.1 coordinate 26,644, forward strand.
AAAAGTTTATTTTTCAGATCTAAGTAATTAATAATGAGATTCTCACCTATGACATTTTTAAATGATGTTTGCTTATAGACAGGTTTAAGATTACTTTTTTTGGGATAAATCCAAATCTGAAACAACTTGCAGGTCTCATTTTCTTCATTCTTCTCGCTATGGGAGATCCCAGTACCTGCAGACATAACTTGCACTTCATCTTCATGAATCTTTCCAAAGTTGTTTAACGAGTCTCTATGCGTTATTGCTCCTTTTGTTACGACAGTGATTATTTCCATATTTGAATGAGAATGTGAATTAAAGCCCGCATTAGGAGAAATAATATCTTCGTTTATAACTCTAATATTCCCAAAATTATCCCATTTTGGATCTTTATGCTCTGCGAAAGAAAATGAATGTTTCGAACTTAGCCATTCTCTACTTGTGCTAAATCTATCTTGAGATTTCCTTATTTTAATAATTTTCAAAGACACAAATGCTAAGAAATAAATATTTGGATTATTAGTTAGATAGATATATTGGGGGGATAATCAATTACGAATAAGTAATTTTATTTATTGGTTAATTTTACTTTGTGCTTTATTTGCTTTATAGATTATTTTTTTTGCTTCTTCTCTTGTAGAACATTTTTCTGCCTCAACATTTAAATTTTTTAGTTTATTTATCTGCTTTGAAACTTTCATATAAAGTTTGAATTAACAACTAGAAGTTAACACATATTTAATGAAATAGCTAAAAATAATAGATTGCATTTCAGCCTTGTTACCTAAAAATAAGATTGAAGGATGGAATCATCGGAACAGTATAGAGGATGTATTGGATTATCTTTGATTGTTTTCTTAATAAGAAGCGGTCCAAGAGGTTTATCAAAATTATTTTTCCTAATTGAATTATATTGCATTATTTTTTTTGATATTTTTTTATTTCTATTTAAAAATTTCCCTTTGTTACCCCAACCCAACCATAAATCACAATTTTTATTTTCAGACCAGTGTTTTAAGTTTTTATAAATATGATTATTGTTTAGATAACCAACCGGGTTTTTGTGATTAAAAAGTTTTTCTGGATTACTTGAAATAAGAGCAAATAAATTGATTAATTTTACTTTGCCATAATTATTGTTTTTCAAAATTTTGATTATCTTTTTTGTTGTATTATCCAAGAAAACTGCATCTGATAATGAAGGATTTAAACCAATAAAAATAATTTCTTTTGTAGATTTAGAAATCTTATAACTTAAACTCCATCTATATTGTTTGTTATCGCTTATTAAACAATTTCTTTCTAAAAATAAATTTTTCAACCTAAACCTACACCTCTAGCCATGATAGTTGCAAACAAAGGAATTATTGAAAAGCCTACTAACTCGGTCGTGATGATGAGTCTAAACCTCTTAACAAGGTTCTCAGAAATTTCAGGTAATTTATTCTTACTTAATGGAATTGCCCATAGAATATATGTTGTTGTTGGGTATAAAGAAAGTAATCCTACCAAAATGTAAAGTGAAACCTTTATCCAAAACACAGGATTACCTGTATAGAAATCACCGCCTTGTCCAAAATACTTAACACGCAATATACCAGTAACTAATATTGCAACTCCTGCCAAACCATAAACCACATCTGCAATTATCATTGAGATCGTTTCATTTCTATCAAGACCTACTTTGAGAGTCAATCTTTCAAACAAAAGAGAACCAAAACACAAAATAATTCCTAAATAATGAACATATGCTACCAATGCACTTTTAGCTATTTCGCCTGTCAATAAAGTTCCTAATAACATTTTCTAGTCAAAATTTATACAATACTAACCACCAAATAAAGAATTTGTTTAGAAATAGATTAATAACTTAAAAGCAAAGTATTGAATCTAAGACTCTAAATACCTTTTTTGACCATCTTCAAAAAAATCTTTTTTATTCCATACTTCGATTACATCTGGGAAATGTTTTTCCATGCAATTATCACAAACCCCATGACTAAATCTAATATCACTAATTTTTGAAAGATATTTTTCCAAATGCATCCAATCTCCCTCCTTATTTTTTACTTCTCTGCAATATGAACATACAGATAAAATCCCTTCCTGTTTATGCAAATTAGACAATGCATCTAGCAAGTTTAATGACTTTTTTCTAAGCTCTAAGAATGAAACTATTTGCCTGGATAATAATTCCATGATGTTGAATTGTTGTGTAGTTAGATTTCCTGGCTTTCTGTCTATTACACAAAGAGTTCCAAGCTTAT
>CACGNA010000015.1 GCA_902574425.1 uncultured Prochlorococcus sp.
ATCAGAAGTTTTAGTTAACAAACTTGGTTGTCCAAGATCATTTGTAGGAGGGATGCTTCATGCAATAGCGAGCGACTTCTCTAATATGAAAACTTGGGAATAAATTTAAAACTTATTACTTGCACCCTATTAAAATTGCCACTGCTATTTTATAAATTTAAAACCTGATCCACATGAACTTTTTGTAGCACCTTTTGGAGCACTTATTAAAAATCCTCCTCCTGTTAAATCTTGATAATGGTCAAGAGTAAGATCATCTAATAAACTTTTTTGAGAATCTGGGGCGTAAACAGTTAAGCCGTCAGTTCTAGCAACAGGAATTCCTGATTCTTGCCAAACATTTACTCTTAAAAACATCCATCCAACATCAAGATTATCTTGTTGAAAATATAAAAATATTTTTCCAGGTGTACCACGATATATCGATTGCCTTAACAATTCATTTGAAGCAGCCTTTGTGATAATTAAGGGACTCAATTTTCTAAATTTGCTTAATTAAATTACTTTTACTATAAATTCTTAAATCTAAGCTTCAGCTTGAGTTAATCAGTTATCAGGATTTGAAAACAATGTAATTGTAGATACCAACGGGTATTTAGCTAATTGATTATAAATTAAACACACGAGTTAACCCGTTCCAATTTGTTGACTCTGAGGTTTTACCGTTGATTCCTTATCTTCTTCTAGTTGTGATTCACTAGTTCTGATTCAAAAACGGTATACATTTAATTTAAACCATGGGAAAGAAAATCGTAAAAAAATATGCTGAATTAATGCATCAGGCGCAACAAGCTACAGGAAGAAAAGAAGTCGTTGGACTATTACATAAGGCAGCAAAGTTAAAAAATAAATTCGATAGCTACGAGATGATGTAGCCTGTTATTGATTTACAGTCGATCTAACATAGAGGGATAAAACCCTCTTTTTTAATGGATAAAAGATTTATTGCTGAAAAGATAATAACCCTTCTTATTTCTTTAATTGGTTAATTAGGTTTCCTTCTGATCATATTAATAACCAATCTTGTTGATAGTGGAACTAAATCTTTTAAGTTACTTTATTAGTAAGAAATTTATTATTTAGATGCCTTTAAAAATAAAAAACAAACAGCCATTAAAATTATTTACTGGAATTTTTGTCATAACTTTTTCTTTTTTGTATTTAGCCAATTTTCTGAAAAATAATACAACTTACTTTATGCCAAAAGAATATAAAGTCATAAAAAAAATAGTTAATAAAATAGCATCAAAGAATGACCTAGGTAATAGAAATATTCCATTTTCCATAGGAAGCGGCATATATATGCAATATAGAGCTGAGGAATTAGGATTATGTGAAAAAGATGGATGTTGGTATTACAGGAATTTAGATCCATATAAGAACTATAAAAAAGTTAATGGGGTAAATATTAATGACCTTTTAAAACAATCATATTTATACAACGGCATTGAGGCTTATGCATGGAATGACGTAGTCTGGCTTAGTCAATCGTCTTTTCTAACTTATGCGAAGAGAACAGATTATTTAGGCTGCACAATTGGACATGAATTATCCCATATAGTTTTTAATGACCACATTAAACAATCAATCAAGTTATCAGAAAAGCTAAAAAAGCTCAAAGATAAAAATAAAGCTGTAATTCGAATTAATTCAGAAAAAGCAAAAGAAAATAATGAAAAAGTTAAAGATAAAAAAGAAGAGATTAAAAAAGTTTTGGGAAATGAGTTGAGTAGAGAGTCTGAAATGATTGCTGATAATAATGCTGCAAAGATGATGATTAATGCTGGTTTCGCTAAGGAAACATGTCTTAATGAATTGACTTTTATAGCAGAAAAGATGCAATGGGATGCCGATACAGACATTGAAAGTACACATCCAGGATATTTAGAACGGTTTAAATCTTTGCAGAATTTCTTAGCTAAATATAATAAATCAAATAAATTGGAATACTCTAAGCCATATAAATGGAAATGGATTTATGACAGAAATTTTAATATTCTAATTTTTTCTCCTCAAAATCAATAATACAGAAGTACCTACTTAATTTTTTTTAAACGATTCGAATTGATGTTCCTCCAACTTTCTTTAAAAAATTCCGAAAAAAATATTATAAATTCCTCTTGGGTTTTACATATACAAGAACAAAAAAGATCACAATCACCACCATCATCATTAATTCTTAAATGAAGGATTCAGAAAATACCCATCAAAATAAAAATGATGGTCCTGCACATTGCGGCAGTAAGCCAAAAAAGATTGCAATTGGAATAGCCCCTCTTGGATATATATCAATTGGAATAGTCCCCATGGGCATTGTCACCATTGGAATTGTACCAATGGGAGTAGTTTCTCTTGGTGTAGTTGCAATGGGGGTAATAAATGCCTCCATAGTTGGAATGGGGGTTTTCTCTGCTGGAGTCACCACTATGGGATTAAAAGTTTGGACTCCCATAGGACCTAACATTGAACAAAGCACTAAACAAAATAATTCTTCAGATTCAATGAATATTTATGCATATCCCACAAAAGCTAAAGCTATTGAAGAAGCCAAAAAACTTGGATGCAAAGGGATTCATAAAATGGGTGATTTATGGATGCCATGCAACACATGGTTTAAATAAATAAAAAAGAGGCTTTAAAACCTCTTTTTAGAAATGCAATTTTATAAGAATATTATTTTAGGAATCTTTTAATTCCATTTCCTTTTGTGCTTGCGTGATCCTTTCTTCAAAGACTGACCTTCTATATGGAGTAATTCCTCCATTTTTAATTGCCAAAAGTTGGGCTTGATTAAGTCTTTTTACTTTGTTAATTTTTTCTCTAATTTTTAAGAGGTTATTCATGATTTTATGCAGTTAATGAGAATCCCGTTCCCTATTCTCATTTCATGCGTCCAGATATTTATTGGATGAACGTAAATGAAGAATAACATTCAACAATTAGTCTCGCGAGAGTAATTCTTACTAAATTTAACCGTCTCTTTAAAAGCGCCTTCCCTTATTTAAAAGAATAAGCGCTTAACTTAAAAAATTAGCACTCAGCATAACCACTGCTTTGCATCAGGATTTTGAGGAGTGCAATCTGATCCTCTCAAAAAAACATTTAATTTGTGAATTTTGTTAATTTTTATTCAGCTTTATTTTGATTTTCTATTTTTTAATAGCAGTTCCACATAATCCCGATAGTGAGGATAAGGGATAACTGTTTATATTTAAAAAAATTAAATAGGTTTTTATTTTCAACTGAGGATTATTAGCAGTTAAAAGAGAGGGAAGACCTTAAACCTACAGAAATTTGGAACGGATTCTGTATAGATAATATACACTTATGCCCTATTACTTCTGCTAAATGTATCATTATGAACATATTATTTCTTTTCAAATATCAATCTTTTCTTTTACATACTTGGGAATAGTAGCAGGGTCAGCATCCCAATAATCAAAATCCCTATTGGCGTTGTTATTACTGTTGGGTTCCTTGTCGCAATGATTAAGTTCGGCAGAAAGTGCTGAATTGGGAAATAGATGTCTGAAGGGGTTTACATAGGTGAAGAGCCAATGAGCTGACCCCATACCACCCATCACTTTCCTAAATAGAAGCTTTAATGGATAATGATTTTATAAAGGCAAATCTTATATTTCATTCACGATTCATTCACGATTTGCAATATTCTCTTAATTCCTTGATATGACTGATATTAACTACTGGCTAATGAAAAGTGAGCCAGATGCCTACAGTATAGATTCTTTAAAAAATGATGGAGTTACTTTGTGGGACGGTATACGAAATTATCAAGCTCGAAATTTCATGAGAAACATGAATAAGGGAGATACAGTTTTTTTCTATCATTCAAACTGCAAACCCCCAGGTATTGTTGGACTTATGGAGGTGATGGATCTGAATATTGTTGATCCTACGCAATTTGATAAAGATTCAAAGTATTTTGATCCAAAATCGAAACCTAATAATCCAAGATGGGATTGTGTAAAAGTAAAATATATATCTAAGTCAAATAAGATTATAAGTTTACCTGAATTAAAGGTTTTATTTAGTGAGGATGAGCTTTTAGTTGTAAAAAAAGGAAATAGATTATCTATATTACCTGTAAGTAATGATGTAGCCAAAATACTACTTGATAAAATTAAAAAAAATTATTAATCCTTAAAATTCATTGAAAACATATTTCCAATATAAAGTCTCGTTAAATCCCTATTTTGAAATCCTTTCTGCATCAAAAATCCTGCTATGGCAGCCTGTAGTATTCTGTATTGATCCCAATTAGGATGTTTCTCAACAAATTCTTTCATAGCCTTTTGAAGATTTTCTTGAAGTTCACATTTGAAACTTATTACTTCATCTTTCTGATTTGAGACTATTGGGTTTACATCATAATTTAAATCTTGCATATTCAAAAAGTTCTTAAAATTAAATCTACAAGAACCAGTTTTCTTCAAAATCGAGAAATCGTCAACAAGTATTGATAAGAGTCAGTCTCAGGAAATAGAATAATGAGAATTCAGTCATAAGAGGGGGGGGGCATGGAAATTAATATTCGAAAAAGAAATCTTACTAAAATATAAAGAATTATTTAAAATCAGAATTTTTCCACATACTTTAGATCTTTAGATATTTTTTTAAAAATAGTTGTGGAAAAGTTGTGAAAAATTTTTTTGGATAAGGGGAAATATTTTCCAAAATTTCCAATTTTATTTATCTTTTAATCCATTGATTCCCACATGTTTTTTATTTCATAAAATAAATTTTGTGCTATCTGTATCGGCCAATACATTTCGAAAGACCTAGTTTGGTCTTGACTTTCAAACACAAACCTTAAACTCCATTCATTCTTTTTCCCTTCTAAAACGATATACCAAGGAAGTTGTTCTAATTCTAGACAAATAGACTCTTCATCCATTAATTCCTTTTCGATACCTAATAGTTGTTTATTAATTCTTACAAGTAAAAAATAAAGTGAATTAAATTCACTTTTTTGTAACTCAATTGACCAATTATCAACACCAATCAAAAAACAAAATTTGCCTTTTTTAAAATCCCTCAGTAATCTCCATCTTTTATGGTCTTGTAACAAAATTAACCAGGAAGTAAATCTGGCTGGTCTTGTTCATCGCTTAGTTCAATAATTGACCTTTGAACAGGTTTAATAGTTGACTCCTCTAGTAGTCCATCAAAATCATCAAAACGCCTTTGTTTAGCTCTGAAAGCGATTCTCACAGTGGTTAAATATCTATTTGTTGATTTTCTTATTAAACTCTCACCTCTTTTAGCAAGGTCAGTAGAGTCAATTGCCGGATTATTTGATATGTTCATTAAAATTTTTTTTACTATAAATATTTTACAATTTAATGGACCGATTCAAAACATAAATCACAAAACGAACTTAATTGATTCATAAAAAATTTATTATGGAAAAAATCTTATCTGGAACGCTTGCTGTTGATTTAGGTAATACTAATACTGTAGTAGCTTTTCAAGATCAAAAAGATATAAATTCTGTTTTAGTTGAAATACCAAATATTACATCATCTCCAGGAGTTATCCCCACAGCCGTTTGGTTCGAGGAGGCTTCAAAAATTCCTAAAATTGGTATTAGTGCTTTAAAGATGAGAGATAACATTAATTCGGATTTATTTTTTCATTCGAATTTTAAAAGATTAATTGGAAATCCCATTGAAAAAATTGATCAAAGAAATATTTTAAGCCCTACGGAATGTGGTGAAAAATTTTTTAAATATTTGTGGGCAAGCATTCCCAAAAAATATGAAATTAAGAGACTTGTTTTAACTGCACCAATTGATACATACAAGGGTTATAGAGAATGGTTAGTTAACCTTTCCAAGAAGATATCTGTAGATGAAATAGCGCTAGTTGATGAGCCTACTGCAGCAAGTTTAGGGATAAATGTACCATTTGGCTCAAAAATTATGACATTAGATATTGGAGGAAGCACAATCGATATGAATATAGTCAAAATAGAAGGAGGAGAAGGTAAATCTAGTCCAATAGCTGAACTTTTAAAATTTAAAGGACATGATGTTAGCTCAATTTCAAAACAAAAAATAAGGTGTGCAGAGATAATAAGTAAAACAGGCTCAAAAATTGGTGGTAAAGATATAGATCAATGGATCGTTGATTACTTTATTCCAGATAATAAATATTCAATTAATCTTTTAAAGGCAGAAGAAATAAAATGTAAACTCAGCTCATCTACAATTAAATATGAAGATAAATATCCAACAAAATTGTTAACTGAAGGATTCCAAGAAAAAGAATTTTTCCTAAGTAAAGAAATATTTGAGAACATTATTATCGAGAATAATCTGCTTAATCACCTAAACTCATTACTAAAAGATCTATTAAATGAAGCAAGAGGCAAATTTTGTACAGTAGATGACTTAAATGCAATTATTTTGGTTGGAGGGGGAACTCAAATCCCATTAATTAAAGAATGGATAACAAAAAATATTTCAAACATTCAAATAAAGTCTCCTCCTCCTATTGAATCAATAGCTTTAGGAGCTTTAGCAATGACCCCAGGGGTAACAATTAAAGATATATTAAATAAAGGATTATCTATTAGATTATTTAACAGAAGAGAACAAAAACACTTCTGGCATCCTATTTTTTGCAAAGGTCAAATATGGCCAACTGAAAATCCATTTAAACTGATCCTTCAAGCAAGTAAAAGTAATCAGAAAATATTTGAAATAATTATTGGAGAAACTAAAAAAGAAAGAGAATATGATGTGATTTTTGAAAATGGACTACCAAAATTATCAGAATTTCAAAGTGAGGAAGAAACTATAAAATGGGACAAAAAGCCACTCAAAATTGTACTAAAAAGTAAATCTAATATAGGAGAAGACAACTTAACACTTTTCTTCAAAATCACAAAAAAAGCCGATTTATTAGTTAAGTGTTTCGATATAAAGGATGAATTTTTAGGAGAATATAATTTAGGAAATATCTTCTAAAAAAAGTTATTCAAGAAAAACTCCTTCTTCATTATCAACACTATTTAGACGCAAACTAATACTTTCACTTTTACTCGTTGTAACCTTTTTCCCACAAAAATCAGGTTGAATAGGTAATTCTCTATGACCTCTATCTACCATTACTAATAACATCACTCTTTGAGGTCTGCCCCATGAATATAGAGCATCAATTGCAGCTCTAATTGTTCTCCCTGTATAAATGACATCATCTATCAAAAGAATTTCTTGTTGCTCAATAGGAGTTGGAATATCAGTTACTTTTATTTGGCGAGTTCCAACCCTATTTTGATCATCTCTATAAAAAGTTGGATCAATTGTTCCTTTTCTTATTTTTAATCCCGTCTTTAAGCATAATTCTTTTACGAGAACTTCTGCTAGGTCTATACCTCTAGTAGGAATACCAACCAAAAGAAGGTTGTCTAGTTTTTTTACTTTTTCAATAATTTCTGAAGTTAAACGTGAAAGGGTTTTTCTAAGCTCATTTTCACTAAGTATTACAATCCTTTTTGATTTATTGGTCATGAGTTCTCAATAAATAAAATTTATTCAATATTTTCATAAATTAGCAAAAGCTAACTATATTAAATATAAATTGTTAAAGAGTAGCGTTTAAAGCTAAATTTAAGATTCGATCACTTAATAATGAATTTGATCTAAATATGTCAAAAATTAGCAGCAAAAATATAAATAGATTAAGTGTTCCTCAGAGCCCTGTAGTTCTTGCAATACTAGATGGATGGGGACATAGAGAAGATATATCCGACAATGCTATAAAAAGTGCCCATACGCCTATCATGGATTCATTAAGGCATGGATATCCTAACACTCTAATAAGTGCTAGTGGATCAGATGTAGGCCTACCAGATGGTCAAATGGGTAATTCAGAGGTGGGGCACCTTACCATTGGTTCTGGGAGAATAATCCAACAAGAACTTGTAAGGATTTCAAATGTCGTAAAAAATAATCAGTTAGGCTTGGTTAATGAGTTAAAAGATATGGCTTATTCATTAAAGAAAAACAATTCTACTTTGCATATCACTGGATTATGCTCTGATGGAGGAGTTCATAGTCATATTGATCATTTATTAGGTTTAATAAAATGGGCATCTGATAATGGAATCAAAAAAGTTGCGATTCATATTATTACCGATGGAAGAGATACGCCCGCAAAAAGTGCCTCTAAATATCTAACTCAAATAGAATCATGCATAAAAAAATTCAATACTGGTGAGATAGCCTCTATTTGCGGAAGATACTGGATAATGGATAGAAATCTTTTATGGGACAGAACAGAAAAAGCGTATACTAATTTGACTGATCCAAATATAAAAACAACAATTATTTCTCCTCAGGATCACATAAAAAATAGTTATAAAAAAAATATAACCGATGAATTTATAGAGCCGATACGACTTTCTGAAAACTATCTTAAGGATGGGGATAGTTTAATTTGCTTTAACTTCCGTCCAGACAGAGCAAGACAAATAATCAAATCCCTCTCAAACAAGGAATTCTCAGACTTTGAAAGAGTAAGTTTTCCAGATCTAGATTTAGTTACTTTTACTCAATATGACCCAAACTTCCCCGTTAAAGTTGCATTTCCTCCTGAATCTCTCAATAATTTTATCGGACAAATAGTTTCAGAAAACGGACTCAAGCAATACAGAACTGCAGAAACAGAAAAATATCCTCACGTAACATATTTTTTCAATGGGGGTGTAGAAACTCCTTTACCTGGAGAAGAGAGACATTTAATTCCATCTCCAAGAGTCGCAACTTATGATATGGAACCCGAAATGTCTGCGAAAGAATTAACTATTAGTTGCTCTAAAGCAATTAAAAGTGGAGAATATGCTTTTGTTGTAATCAATTTTGCTAATCCTGACATGGTGGGGCATACAGGCAATATGGATGCAACAATTAAAGCTATTGAAACAGTAGATAAATGTATAGGTCAAATAGTTAATGCTACTGGAGAAATGGGTGGTAGCATTCTTATAACAGCAGATCATGGTAACGCTGAGGTAATGAAAGGTCCTGCAGGAGAACCATGGACGGCACACACTATAAATAAAGTTCCATTAATTTTTATTGAGGGTGAGAAAAGAAAAATCCCGAATATGGGAAATGAGATTTATTTGAGGAAAAATGCTGGTTTAGCAGATATTGCCCCCACTTTATTACAGTTATTAAATCTACCAATCCCAAAAGAAATGACAGGAAAGTCTCTAATTAAAGGCATCGAGTTAAAGGGTTATAATAAGGTAGTACAACACGTTTAAAGTTTATACAAGTCTTTTAAGCAATGATTCAGATTTTTAGTTGGATATGGGTATTTTCTGGAGTTCTCCTGATACTTTTAGTTTTACTTCATAGTCCCAAAGGTGATGGAATGGGAGGAATAGCTGCCAGTGGAAGCTCAATGTTCAACAGCGCAAGTAGCGCAGAGGCATCTCTTAACAAAATAACATGGACTTTTTTAGTTATATTTTTGAGTCTCGCGATTATTCTTAGTGCTGGCTGGATTTCATAAAGTTAAAAAAAGGGATCATTTTGAATGATCCCTCAAGTTAAAAAATTAATTTATTAACTATTTTTTAGTTAATAATCAAAGTCACCGCCCATACCAGGAGCTCCTGTAGGAGCCGATGAATCTTTTTTCTCAGGTAAATCTGCAACTATGCATTCAGTTGTTAGAACCATTCCTGCTATGGAAGATGCATTTTGTAATCCTGAACGAGTAACTTTTGCAGGATCAACTATGCCAGCTGATGACATATCTACATATTCTCCAGTAGCAGCGTTAAATCCATCATTAAATGGCTTAGATTTAACATTTTCAGCAATCACAGCACCATTGGAGCCTGCATTCTCTGCAATTCTCATAAGAGGAGCGGTGAGCGAAGCTTCAACAATGTTGGCTCCAATTAATTCCTCTCCCTCTAAATTTTTATCAGCCCAATCTTTTAGAATTGGAGATAAATGAGCAAGAGTTGTTCCTCCACCAGGTACAATTCCTTCTTCAACAGCAGCTTTTGTAGCGTTGATAGCATCTTCAAGACGAAGTTTTTTATCCTTCATCTCAGTTTCAGTTGCAGCTCCAACCTTAATCACTGCTACTCCTCCAGCTAATTTTGCTAGACGTTCTTGAAGCTTTTCTTTATCGTATGAGGAATCTGTTTCATCCATTTGCTTCTTAATTTGATCACATCTAGCATTAACTGCTTGCTCATTTCCTTCAGCAACTATAGTTGTAGTCTCTTTGTTGATAGTTATTCTTCTACCAGTTCCAAGCATATCCAAAGTAGCATTCTCTAGTTTCAAGCCTGCATCCTCAGTAATAAGTTGACCATTAGTTAGAACAGCCATATCTTCAAGCATGGCTTTTCTTCTATCACCAAATCCAGGCGCTTTTACTGCCGCAACATTTAAGACACCTCTTAGTCTATTAACAACAAGAGTGGCTAAAGCCTCTTTTTCTATATCTTCTGCAATAATGACTAGTGGCTTACCAGTTTTAGCTATTTGTTCCAAAACAGGAACTAAATCTTGTACTAAGCCAATTTTTTTATCAGTTAGAAGAATATATGGTTCATCTAAAACAGCCTCCATTCTCTCTGTATCTGTTGCGAAGTAAGGTGAAATGTAGCCTTTATCAAAACGCATGCCCTCAGTAACTTCTAATTCAGTGGTCATTGATTTTCCCTCTTCTAAGGAAATTACGCCTTCTTTACCAACTTTATCCATTGCATTAGCAATCATTTGACCTACCTCTTCGTCATTTCCAGCAGCAATAGTTCCGCATTGAGCAATGGCATTACTATCGCTAATAGGCTTAGAATTTTGGTGAATTTTACCAACAAGAAATTCAGTAGCTTTATCAATTCCTTTTTTTAGGGTAATTGCATTAGCTCCTGCAGCAACATTTCTCAAACCTGCTTTAACCATTGCATGAGCTAAAACAGTGGCAGTTGTAGTTCCATCTCCAGCAGCATCATTTGTTTTTGACGCGGCTTGTCTGATTAGTGCAACCCCTGTGTTCTCAATGTGGTCTTCTAGTTCAATCTCTTTAGCGATTGTTACACCATCATTAATAATTTGTGGAGCACCAAATTTTTTCTCTAAAACAACATTTCTTCCTTTTGGTCCAAGCGTTACAGCCACAGACTCAGCAAGGATATCAATCCCTCTCTCGAGCGCTCTTCGAGCTTGCTCATTGTAAATAATTCTTTTAGCCATGTTTAGGCAGCAATTTAGTAATAAGTTTTAATAATTTTTGAAACAGTTATTTCAGCCGACTACAGCTAAAATATCTTTTTCTGAGAGCAAGACATATTCATCTCCTCCCAATTTGATGTCTGTCCCAGCATATTTGCTGTACAAGACTTTATCGCCAATACTCACTTCTGGAGTTTGTCGAGAACCATCGTCATTAAGTTTCCCAGGACCTACCTGAGCAACTTCTCCCACCTGTGGTTTTTCTTTAGCTGTATCAGGCAAAAGAATGCCCCCAGCAGTTTTTTCCTCAGATGCGGAAACTTTAATAAATATTCTATCTCCCAGTGGTTTAACTGTAGAGACTGTAAGTGAAACAGCTGCCATAGATTAATGGAGGATCATGATTGAGACGCTTGGCGTCATAAAAATGGAAAGAGAAATTCTCTATCCGTATCTTCAACAACATAATCCGCTAAGCAGCAATTAAACCATACTTTAACTGTGCGGGTGGCCGAACCCATTTAACGAATCTACCCATTAGATGGTAGTATTTTCGGATTATGAGCTGTTTAAAATCAGCTATTTATCACCAATCAATAAAAAATGGTAGCAACTCCATCAACTTCTTCAAAAACAAAAGGCGTAGTTCGTCAGGTAATTGGCCCAGTTCTAGATGTAGAATTCCCAGCTGGAAAATTACCTAAAATATTAAATGCTTTAAGAATTGAAGCAAAAAATCCTGCTGGACAAGAAATAGCGCTCACTGCAGAGGTTCAACAACTCCTAGGTGACCATAGAGTCAGAGCAGTAGCAATGAGTGGCACAGACGGCCTTGTAAGAGGCATGGAGGCAATCGACACAGGCGCGCCAATATCTGTACCTGTAGGAGAAGCAACTTTAGGAAGAATATTTAATGTTTTAGGAGAACCTGTAGACGAACAAGGGCCAGTAAATACTAAAGATACAGCCCCAATTCATAGAGCTGCTCCAAAATTAACTGACCTAGAAACCAAGCCAAAAGTTTTTGAAACCGGAATTAAAGTTATCGATCTTCTAGCTCCATATAGACAAGGAGGAAAAGTAGGATTATTTGGAGGAGCTGGTGTTGGGAAGACAGTTCTTATTCAAGAGTTAATTAATAATATTGCAAAGGAACATGGTGGAGTTTCTGTTTTTGGAGGTGTAGGAGAAAGAACCAGAGAAGGGAATGATTTATATGAAGAATTTAAAGAATCTGGCGTTATCAATGCAGATGATTTAACTCAATCAAAAGTTGCCTTATGTTTTGGACAGATGAATGAGCCTCCTGGTGCAAGAATGAGAGTAGGTTTGTCTGCACTTACAATGGCTGAACATTTTAGAGATGTAAATAAACAAGACGTTTTACTTTTTGTTGATAATATTTTTAGATTTGTTCAAGCTGGCTCTGAAGTATCGGCTTTACTTGGAAGAATGCCTTCGGCGGTTGGGTACCAACCAACTCTTGGAACTGATGTTGGTGAATTGCAAGAGAGAATTACATCTACATTAGAAGGATCAATAACATCAATTCAGGCTGTTTACGTGCCTGCTGATGACCTAACTGACCCTGCTCCAGCAACAACCTTTGCCCATTTAGATGCTACTACTGTGCTTGCTAGAGCTCTTGCAGCTAAGGGAATTTATCCAGCAGTTGACCCATTAGACTCAACAAGTACTATGCTTCAACCATCGGTTGTTGGCGACGAGCATTACAAAACCGCTAGAGCTGTTCAATCAACTTTACAAAGATACAAAGAACTTCAAGATATTATTGCGATTCTAGGTTTAGATGAACTTTCTGAAGAAGATAGATTAACAGTAGACAGGGCTAGAAAAATTGAAAAATTCCTTTCCCAACCTTTCTTCGTAGCAGAAATATTTACAGGAATGTCTGGTAAATACGTAAAATTAGAAGATACCATAGCTGGTTTCAACATGATTTTGTCAGGTGAATTAGATGATTTACCCGAACAGGCATTTTACTTAGTTGGGAACATTGATGAAGTCAAAGCAAAGGCTGAAAAAATCAAGTCAGAAAAATAAATATATATTTAATATTTAAACCTTTAATAATTTTAGATTTATGGCAATTTCTCTTAAAGTTTTAGCTCCTAATAAAAATGTTTATCAAGGTGAAGCTGAAGAAGTAATACTTCCTAGTACTACTGGTCAACTTGGCGTACTCCCAGGACATATTTCATTAGTTACGGCGATAGATATTGGCGTTTTAAGGCTAAGAATGAATTCTCAGTGGAAATCAATAGCTTTAATGGGGGGCTTCGCTGAAATTGAATCAGATGAAGTAATAGTTTTAGTAAACAATGCAGAAATTGGATCTGAAATTAATGTTCAAAATGCTGAACAAGATCTTAAAGAAGCAAAATTAGCAATTAGTAAGATCTCCGGAAATGAAAAAAATTCAGAAAAGATCAAAGCCTTGAAAGAGATTTCAAAGGCCGAGGCAAGGATTCAAGCTGCAAAGAACTAACTTTTAAGCAGTTCCACAAAAAGTTACTTCGGGAAACTTTAACTTGACTTCTTCTAATTTCTTTGTTTTGCCTTCTTCTTGCCAATAATTTATTACTTCTGTAGCTTTATTCAATATTTCAACTCTTTCATTATCTGTAATCCAACCTTTATTCTCTAGTTCACTTTTCAACTTTTCCCAAGCATCATCTCTTGGCCAAAAATAATAAGCCGTGAGAGGGCTTGGGCCTCCCCCTACTATTTGATCAACCGCTAAAGCGACATTATCAGGTAACCACAAGACTTTAATAATAAACCTTCCTTCATCAGGTTTAGGGGTATAACCACTAGGTACGCCATCTTCATCAATTGTGGCTGATGCTAATACAGCTGAAGCACCCATCATGCCTGAATTAGGAGAAGAATTTTTAGATTTTGCGTCATCACTGTTTTTTTCTTTTTTTTCTGTTGAATTTTGATTTAAATTATCTGATGAGGTCATTCAATTATTTATGTTTAATAAATAATTTATCAGTTTATGGTCACATTTTGATTGATTTATTCAAAATTTCTTGATTTTAGTTATTGATACTTTCTAAACATAATTTTTATCTGTCGTGAGAAACTTGATAAAAATCATAAATTGTAGCTTCCAGTGAATCCCAAAGATCTTTAGGGATATCGTTTTCTTCCGCAAACATGCCAAGCTGACTAGCCAAGCCTCTTGCTTGAGAGAGTTTAGAATCATATGAATCTGACTTATTCATTTGTAAATTTTAAGCTTTATAAAAAATAAATCTATTAACTAGATTAGTCAAATTTTAAAATTCTAAATCAGAAATTTCTTTAAGTGCAGCAATACTTAAAACTTCTGGGTTTTTATCTTTAACAAGAACATCATCTTCGATTCTTATCCCAATGCCTTTCCATTTCTGATCAATATTAGGTTGTCCCTCAGGCACTGGGATCCTGTCACTTATATAAATGCCAGGTTCTACCGTAAGAATCATTCCATTCTGTAATGGCACTTCATAGTCTCCCATTCTGTATGCTCCAACATCATGAACATCTAAGCCTAGCCAATGTCCTGTTCTATGCATATAAAGATGTTTGTATGATTGATTCTCAATTATCTCCTCAGTACTCCCCGATAATAAACTAATTTCTTTTAATCCTTCTATCAGAATTGTTAAAGCGACATTATGAACAGTACTAGAATTTGATCCAGTTACAGCACTTTTAATAGCATTTTTCTGTGCACGCAATACAATTTCATAAATAATTTTTTGCTCTTTAGAAAATTTGCCGCCAATTGGAATAGTTCTTGTAATGTCACCATTGTAATAATCACTTAGTGAGCAGCCAGCATCTACCAACAATAAATCTTCCTTGTTCAAGGGTGAGTTATTTTTCGTGTAATGCAAAATACAAGAGTTATCTCCTGAAGCAACTATAGAATTATAAGCCGGTCCTCTCGCCCCTTTTTCCAAAAAGAATCCCTCTATAAGACCCTGAATTTGTCTTTCATTTTTCTTAGATGAGATAGATTCTCTAACTAGTTCATGAGCTTCTGCCGAAATTTGTATGGCCTCTCTCATTCTCTTAATTTCAAATTCACTTTTAATTAATCTCATCTCATTTAAATATATTTCTGGAGATTTTATAGAATTTGCACCAATCCCCAATCTTGAACGATTTTCAATTTGTTGTGAAAATAACTCAAGTACTATTTTCTCAATCAATGGATTCTTACCAATTGAAAAAACAATTTCATCAGAACCATTTACATAACCTGGGAGTAAATCTCTTAGTTCATTTATTGAGTGAGCCTTATCGGCCTTAAACTCTTTTTCGGCACCTTCTAAACCCCATCTAAAGCCATGCCAAACTTCGCTTGTAACATCTTTAGGAGCAACAAACAAAATAAATCTCTCTCCCTTTGGCTTATGCGATAAGAAAAGAGCTATTGCATCCGGCTCATCAAAACCAGTTAAATACCAAAAATTACTATCTTGTCTAAAAGGATATTCACAATCTGCATGATGCTTCACAAGGTTAGCCCCGGGTATAATAGCAACTTTTCCAGCTAATTTATCTAGGAAAATTTCTCTTCTTTCTTCAAAAACTTTATTGTTAGGTTTAAACATAAATTGTGTATTGGCGTGTTTAAAAAAAAAATGGAAGAATGAATTAAACAGATCTAGTATTTAATCTATCTTAATGGAACCAAGTGTTTACGGTTTAATTTTACTTATAGTTATTATTTTAATTGGGTCAGCATGTTGTTCGGGAGTAGAAGCGGCTTTCTTAGCTGTAAATTCAATTAGAATTTTAGAAATAGCCTCAAAACAGAAGCCTAAAAGTTCTGCAAATCAACTCCTTAAACTTAGAAAACATCTTGGTAGAACCTTAACTGTAATTACAATTACTAATAATGGATTTAACATAATTGGAAGTCTTATTTTAGGAGTATATGGAGCATGGGTAATTAATAGTAATTATGGCTTAACTCTGTTTTCAATTGTTTTTTATATATTAGTTGTTTTAGTTGGAGAAGTACTACCCAAAGCTCTTGGTACAAGATTTTCAGTACAAATAGCATTATTATCCGTTCCAATCCTGAGAATATTAAATACTTTAATGCGGCCTTTCTTAATATTAATAGAGCAAATATTTCCAGTTATTACTGCAGAAAATGAAATTTCAACTGATGAAGAAGAAATAAGACAAATGGCAAAAATTGGAAGTCAGAAAGGTTTGATAGAGGCCGATGAGGCAGCAATGATATTTAAGGTTTTTCAATTGAATGATTTAAAAGCTAAAGATTTAATGATCCCCAGAGTATCAGCACCTTGTCTTGATGGGTCTTCTAATCTTTATGAAATTTCAAAACTTATAATGTCAAATGAGTCCCCATGGTGGGTTATTTTGGGAGATAAAGTTGACAAAATACAAGGGGTGGTAAAACGTGAAAATATGTTATCAGAATTAATTAATGGGGAAAATAAAAAATTATTATCAGAAATTTGCGAACCTGTGGACTACATTCCCGAAATGATTAAGGCAGATCAATTATTAACAAGATTTGACAAGGACCATAAAGGAGTGAAAGTAGTAGTAGATGAATTTGGGGGATTCGTGGGAATTATCGGCGCAGAAGCTGTGTTATCTGTATTGGCTGGTTGGTGGAAAAATAAATTATGAAACAATTAAAAATTAATAAAAATTATTTACTTTTAAAAAATTGGTGGGAGACTTTAGATCTTACCAACTATGAAAAAAGTTTTTTTAATAGACAAATAATTTCTTTTAATCAACAACTTTTTAGGCTTAAAGAAAAAAAAATAAGAATTGGCATCTATGGTAAATCAGGCGTAGGTAAATCCTCTGTTTTAAATTCTTTATTAAATAAAGACATATTCAAAACAGATATTATCAATGGGTCTACGAGAGAAATACAAGCGAAAGAATGGACTATTAAAGATCAAACTCTAAAAAGTATAGAGTTACTTGATTCGCCAGGATTTGATTTCTGCGATATTAAATTCCCAGATAAAATCTATTCTCATATAAATCATTCAGATCTTATTTTATTTGTAGTTGCAGGAGATATCAATAGAAATGAAGTAAGCGAAATCAGCTCCTTTATTAAAGATGGGAAAAAAATTATTGTAATTTTAAATAAAATCGATCTTTTTAAAAAAAATGAATTAAAAGAAATAATAGACAATATACAGTTTAAGTTGCCAAAAAATTTAAATATTCCAATAATTATTAATCATGAAAATAATCTTAAAAACTACATTGCAAAAATAATTAATCAACATGGAGAAATTTTATTAACACTTAATTCTCTTCAATTGGCTGACAAATTGTTTCTACAGATAAAAGGGCAAAGATTAAAAAGAAGGCAAAAATTAGCTCAGTCAACTATTGGTAAATTTTCGACCATAAAGGCATCAGCAGTAGCTCTTAATCCTTTTATTTTTTTTGATGTTGCTGGTAGTTTTGCACTAGATACTGCATTGATTAGCGAATTAGGTAAGATTTACGGCTTAAATTTGAAGGGTGAATCTACAAGAAAAATATTTAAAAATATATCCATTAATAATTTATTCTTGGGCTTCACTCAAGTAGGGGTCAATACATCTTTCAACCTTATTAGGAAAGTAATTTTATTAACAGCACCTTTCACTAATGGCTTTTCATTATTACCCTATGGACCTATAGCAATTATTCAAGCAGCAATCGCAGTGCATTCTACAAAAATCCTTGGGAAATTAGCAGCCAAAGAGTTATTTATAAGGAGCAAGGTTTCTCTCATAGAACCCTCTATAATGATTAAAAATATAACTTTTAATGAACCAGAGATTTATAAGCACATAAATATTTATTTATTAAATAGAAATATGAATAATAATTTTGTTAGTTTTCTGCCTTAAAACTTAAAATGGGAAAAAGCATTGCATTATTTGGTACTAGTGCAGATCCACCTACCATAGGCCATAAAAAAATACTTGAAGAATTATCCAAAATTTATACTTTTACCATTGGTTATGTGAGCAACAACCCCAACAAAAAGCACAAAGAGGATATCTCAATTCGTAGTTATTTATTAAAAACTCTTATTGAAGATTTAAATAATCCTAAAATTTTATTTAATCAAAGTGTTAGTAGCCAATGGGCAGTAGAGTCAATCAAACAATGTAAAAAAATTTATGAATTGAATAATTTAGATTTTGTTATTGGGAGTGATTTAATTAATGATATTTTCTACTGGAAAAATTTTGATGAAATTATTAAGGAGGTAAGTTTTTTTATAATTTTAAGAGAGGGATATCCAGTTGAATCAAATACTCTTAATATATTAGAAACTTATAAAGTGAAATTTACGATTTCAACCATAAAAATTCCAAACATTTCAAGTTCTAAGTTCAGATTAAATTTTAGTTATTCTAATTTACCAACATCATTAATAGATATTGTGAAGAAGAATAATTTATATAAATCCACTAAATTAGTTGAATGAATTTTTTACTTGCTCAAATTAATCCAGTTGTTGGAGATTTAGAGGGCAATGCAAAAAAAATACTTTATATTGCTTCGAAAGCTAACTCAATTTCTGCTGATTTTGTTCTCACTCCAGAATTATCATTATGGGGATATCCAGCAAATGACTTACTTCTACAAAAATATTTAATCAAAAATCAATATCGCATTCTTGACCAATTAGCCTTAGATATTAATAAAAAATTTGGGAACTTAAGTATCACAGTTGGGATAGCAGAGATAATAAATGATTCTTTTTTCCCAAATCTTTATAATTCTATTGCATTGATTGAGGGCGGTGAATGGAAAATAATTTCACGAAAAATTATTCTTCCTACTTATGAAGTATTTGATGAAAAAAGATACTTTAGATCAGAAGAAAAAGTTTCCGTATTGATAAAAAAAATTAAAAATAAAACTTGGCGAATTGGTTTTACTATATGTGAGGATTTATGGGTCAACAAAGATATAGAAGGGAGAGGAATTCATCAAAAAAATCCATTAATTGATTTAAAGAAAAAAAAAGTTGACATTTTAGTCAATTTATCGGCCTCACCTTATACCTTTAATAAGTTAGAGCTTAGATCCAAAGTCTCAAGTTTTGCGGCTCAATATCTTCAAGTACCCTTGATTTATGTTAATCAAGTTGGGGCAAATGATAATTTAATATTTGATGGGAATAGTTTTATTCTTAATAAGAATGGATCTAGAATTAAGCAATTAAAATCTTTTGCAGAGGACCTATTCAGTTGGGAAATTGAGCAAACAAAACCTGAAAAAAATAAATTTGAAAATTCAGAAATGTCATCAATTTTTGGTGCATTAGTCCTAGGAGTTAGAGATTATGCTAAAAAATGCGGATTTAAAACGGCCTTAATTGGATTAAGTGGTGGTATTGACTCAGCGCTAGTTTCAGCAATTGCG
Organism: uncultured Prochlorococcus sp.; assembly: GCA_902574425.1. Taxonomy (GTDB): domain Bacteria; phylum Cyanobacteriota; class Cyanobacteriia; order PCC-6307; family Cyanobiaceae; genus Prochlorococcus_A. Next base: position 19,692 of record CACGNA010000015.1, read on the forward strand.
ACAGCCGCTCTTGGGAGTAATAATATTTATTGCGTCTCAATGCCCTCTAAATGGAGTTCCTCTCATTCAAAAAGTGATGCGAAAGATTTAGCGGCCAGATTAAAGATACATTTCAATACCATCCCAATTGAAAACCTTATGAGCTCTTTTGAAGAATCTTTTATAAAAAGCATAGATTTCGAGATGGCTGACATAACGAATCAAAATATTCAATCAAGGATCAGAGGAACGCTTCTGATGGCTTTAGCAAATCAAGAAAAGCATTTATTACTTTCAACAGGTAATAAATCGGAACTAGCCGTAGGATATTGCACACTTTATGGTGATATGAATGGAGGATTATCTGTAATTGGGGATTTATATAAAACTAATGTTTTTAGATTATGCAATTGGCTGGATAGTAAAGATTCAATTAATCATAGAAAATCATATATGTTAGATACTAATGTAAATATAATTGGAGAAAATATACGTAGGAAAGCTCCAAGTGCCGAATTGGGCCCTGATCAATTAGATACTGATTCTCTCCCCGCTTATTCCATTTTAGATAATATTCTTAAAGGAATTATTGAAGAGAAAAAAGATTTAAAACAACTTGAAGAAGATGGTTATAAAAAAAAATTAATTTTAAAAATAATCTCACTTATAAAAAAAGCAGAATTCAAAAGAAAGCAGGCTCCTCCAATTCTAAAACTGAGCAGTCAATCATTGGGAAGTGACTGGAGAGTTCCAATAGCAATATCTTATTAATCAATATAAGAACATTTTTGGATTTTTCTCAAAGGCCGTTTAATTGAATTAAGATTAATACCTTTTTTGATAGCAAGAATTATACCTGCAGCTTCTAAATAATTATTCACTTCAAAAATATTAGGATAATCATAAAACTCATTAGTCACTTTTAATGTATTTTGATTTTTTACAGAGATAATATTTAAACCGTTTTCAATCCCTGCTAGTACTGTTTCTCCACCAAGCGCTCCATTAGGAACGACAATAGATTCAATTTGATTAGGGTGTAATGAGATTAGTTCATTATTATTAGGTAATTCAACAATGTCAGGAGCATTGCTTAAACCAATCAATACTGATGGTAAAAAGGTATATCCTATCTCTTCTGCTGCAGCGCGAGGATCTAAATTTTGATTCAACTCAATTGGATTTAAAGCGGGTGCGTGAGCACAGGGAACTTTTAAGAATTTGCTTATCAAATGACTTATAACCGCTTCGACTCCAGAGATAGGATCAACCCCTTTCCCCTCTCGATAAATATTTGTTTCTGGAGAGTCTGAATCATCAGGAAACCTTGCCACTATTGCTATTGCCGTTACTCCTTTTTCTATTAAACATTTACCAGCATCAATTAAAGTATCAGGATTTTCAATTATGCCACCACTAAGTTTTGATGAGTCAGAATCAATAACTATGCTTAAAGGTTTTTTTGTAACCACATAAGAATGAACGTTAATGCCTAAAGTAGAAACACACGCATCAGCAACTTGTAAATGTCTTACTAATATTTCATTTTCAATGCCTGAATCAAAAATTATCCCAATTTTCTGTTCCTTTACACTTTTTAAAGCAATTTCTCCTTTAGCAAGTCGATCTAAACTATAACCCTCAACATAAAAAATATTTTGCTCTTTTTCAGAAAGACTCCCACCATTCATAACGTTTGGATGAGTAATTAAACATCCACTTGCAGATGCTAATAATTTGGCGGTAGGAAGTGCATCCCCAGCAAAACCTCCTATCTCGCAACCTATACCAGTTGGAACGATGAATATTGTTGGTGAAATTTCCATTAAATAAAGTTTTTCAAATTATATTGTTATTTAATTAGCTAAGACAGCTCTAATTTTAAGTTTTTTCGTACCATAAGAGTCAATAGAATTTTGAATATCAACAATTGACCATCTAATTACATCACCTTTTTTTTCTAAATTTGAAATAATATATCCCCTTAAATTTTTTAATTTTATTGAGACTGGCCAATCCATATACAAATCAACCAAACTTAATTTCATTTTTGATATTTACCAAATTGATCATTATATAAATCATCTTCAACTTGATCACCAATAACAACATGCAAGTCTGACTCTGGATATGCCACACACAACAGCGCAAAACCTTTTTCTCTCAAATCATCATTTAATCCCATAGCATCTTCTTGCTTAACAGATCCTTCTGAAATTATGGCTGCGCAACTTGTACAAACTCCTGAACAACAACTACTTGGTAAATCTATTCCATTTAATTTTGCTGCTGAAATCACATCTTGATCTTCAGGACATAAAAAACTAAAAGTTTTTTGCTCAAATTGCACCTTGATATTGTATTCAGGCATATTTTAATCTTCTCGCTAAACTGCTGAACCTCCTACAACTTCTAATATTTCTTGCGTAATAGCAGCTTGTCTAGCTTTGTTATAGGTTAGATTCAAGCTACTTGCTAATTCTTTCGCATTATCACTCGCATTATTCATGGCAGTCATCCTGCATGCAAGCTCTGAAGCTGCCGACTCTTGAAGAGCTCTGAGTACCTGATTCTGTAAATATAGTGGTAATAGCGAATCTAATAATTGATCAGGACTTTGTTCAAAGACAATATCTGAAGGCAACTTCTCTGAATCACTTTTTTCAATATTTGATTTTTCAACGAGTAACTTACTATCTTTAGTTGTTAACCTAAAAATTTCATCATTTTCATCTGCAATACCTTGAGGGTCTAGTGGCAACAATGTTTGAACTACTGGTGCACAGCTCACAAGAGTGATGAATTTAGTATAAATAATCTCTACCCTATCAGCATTTTCGGATAAAAATTCGGCTAAGACTTCATTAGTTATCCCTTCAGAGTCTTTTGCAGTTGGTACCTGTTCTAGCTCTTTAAATATGCTTTTAATTGTGTATCTATCTTTCCTATTTTGGAAGTAACCTATTGCCTTTTTACCAACTAAGATCAAATTTGGTTCGTAACCTTGTTTAATTAACTCTGCATACCTAATTTCTACCTTCTTTATTATGTTGGTATTATATCCGCCACATAATCCTCTATCAGCAGTTATGCATACCAAAGAAATTGTTTTTACATCTCTTTTTGATAAAAGAGGTGAATCTACAGATTCAAACTGAACTCTAGATTGAATATTTTCTAAAACTCGAGCAAGTTTATCCGCGAAAGGTCTACTCTTTAGAACTTGATCTTGTGCCCTCCTAACTTTTGCAGCTGCAACTAATCTCATAGCTTCTGTTATTTTTCTTGTGTTTTTAACAGAAACAATTCGATCTCTAATTTCTTTAAGATTTGCCATGATATTTCCTTAAATAAATTTAAACTGTGGCAAGCATTGAAGATTTAACTTCTTTTATTACCTCTTTGAGTGTTGATTCTAAGCCATCATTTAATTTCTTCTCTTTAAGAATCTCCTCAATAAATTCTGCTTTATTCAACTTAAGATATTCTCTAAGTTCCGCAGCAAACTTAGTTACATCTTCCACTGGAACTTCGTCAATAAGTCCTTTAACCCCTGCATACACAACTGCAACTTGTTCAGCAAGATTTAATGGTGAGAATTGTGCTTGTTTTAGCAACTCTCTTAATCTTTTCCCTCTTTCTAGTTGTTGTTGAGTAGCCTCATCAAGATCAGAAGCGAATTGAGAAAATGCAGCTAATTCATCAAATTGAGCTAATTCTAATTTAAGTGTTCCAGCAATTTTCTTAATTGCCTTTGTTTGAGCAGCTCCTCCAACTCTACTAACTGAAATACCTACATTAATGGCTGGTCTTAATCCTGAGTTGAATAAATCTGCACTCAAGAATATTTGTCCATCAGTAATTGAAATAACATTTGTTGGAATATACGCAGAAACATCACCAGCTTGGGTTTCAATAATTGGTAATGCTGTCATTGAACCACCGCCCATATCATCAGATAATTTTGCTGCCCTTTCAAGTAATCTGCTATGACAATAAAAGACATCTCCAGGATAAGCTTCTCTTCCTGGTGGTCTTCTCAAAAGGAGAGACATTTGTCTATAAGCTTGAGCTTGCTTAGTTAAATCATCATAAATAACTAGTGTTGCTTTGCCTTGGTACATAAAGTGCTCAGCTATTGCAGCACCAGTATATGGAGCCAAGTATTGTAAAGCTGCGGCTTCAGATGCTCCTGCACTAACAACAATGGTATAATCGAGGGCTCCTTTTTCTCTTAAGACCTCAACAACATTTGCTACAGAAGCTGATTTCTGACCAATAGCAACATAAACACATACTACATCTTGACCTTTTTGGTTGATTATTGTATCAATTGCAATTGCAGACTTTCCAGTTTGTCTGTCACCAATTATAAGTTCCCTTTGACCTCTTCCCACAGGAATCATTGCATCAATAGAAGTTATGCCGGTTTGCATTGGTTCATGTACTGATCTTCTCTTGATAATCCCAGGAGCCATTTCCTCTATCAATCTTGTATCACTTGTTGGAATTTCTCCCTTACCATCTATTGGCTGTCCTAAAGGATTAACTACTCTTCCCTGCATTGCCTCGCCAACAGGAACAGATGCTATTTTTCCAGTAGATTTTACGTTACTTCCTTCTTGAACGCCCAGTGCTTCGCCCATTAAAACGGCTCCAACATTATCATCTTCAAGATTTAAAGCTATACCTTCGGTACCATCCTCAAATTCCAATAACTCACCTGCCATGACCTGATCTAAGCCATATATTCTTGCAATGCCATCACCTATTTGCAGAACAGTTCCTACATTGCTAACACTTACAGATTGGTCATAATCAGTTATTTGCTGTTTTAAGATTGAACTGATTTCGTCAGGTCGTATAGATACCATGGATTTAAGAATTTAAGGTTGATTTAAAAGTTACTTGGATAGTGACAAACCAAGTTTTCTAATTTGTGAAGCAAGAGAAGCATCAATTACTTTAGATCCTACACTTGCGACGAAACCACCAATAAGCGATGGGTCGATTTTAGTTACAAGTTCTAATTTTTCTGTTCCAGCGATATTGACGATCTTTTGGGTAATTAAACCTTTCTGTTCATCAGTAAGCTCGACTGCAGAAGTAACAGTTGCTAAAGCAATATTACTATTTTCTCGGTAAATCTCTAAAAATCTATTAAGAATAGATGTAAGAATTCCAATTCTTTGCCTATCAGCCAATAATTTCAAGAAATTTAGTAATGAAGAATTCACCT
>CACGNA010000016.1 GCA_902574425.1 uncultured Prochlorococcus sp.
CTTTTTTAAGAAAGGTATTCCATAAATTTGTACTGCGAAATCATTTATGAGCTCGCAACTTTTAAAATTAAATTTGTTTTTTAATGCTTTTACAGAAATATTCCATGATAAATTAATAATTTTTGCGTTGTTGTTAGATACAGGACCAGCTACAGCTAAACAAACAGAAGATGGATGCGCAAAATTTCGGCATTCATTTTTGAGGAAATCCTCCAAAATCAAATCAAATGAAGTCCATTGCGAAGAAATATACTTTTTTTTAACCAGTAATTTAGGAGTATCATAATTATCCTCTGAGAAAATTCCTAATAAAACTTTTGTACCTCCTAGATCACAAGCGAGAAAATTCATATATTTGAAATTATTCTGTTCTCCCTTTTTTTTCTATTAATTTGTCCATTAATTCATAAAGATTAGGTAAATTGAAAGTTCCTAAATTTCTGCCATTCAAAGCTCTTAAGGCGACTGAATCAATTTCCTCTTCTTTATCTCCAATAACTGCAATTAAAGGAACTCTTCCAAGAGTTGCTTCCCTTATTTTATATCCTATTTTTTCATTCCTTATATCAACTTTTGATCGGTAACCATTATTATTTATTAATTCATTGAACTTTAAACACTTTTTATTATTTCTATCGGTAATGCTCAATAAAATTATTTGATAAGGAGCAAGCCAAATTGGGAATTTTGCCTCATATTGTTCAATTAAGATTCCAATAAATCTTTCAAAGGATCCTAAAATAGCTCTATGAAGCATAACTGGATTTCTTTTTTCATTATCAATATCTACATAAGTTGCATCCAATCTAATAGGCATTGAGAAATCGACCTGAATAGTCCCGCATTGCCAGACTCTATTAAGACAATCTTTTAAAGAGAATTCTATTTTTGGACCGTAAAAAGCACCTTCCCCAGGTTGGAGTTCCCATCTTAGATTCTTATTATCCAGAGCTTTGGTGAGGGCCTCTTCTGATTTATCCCAAATCTCTTCACTACCTACCCTTTTTTCAGGACGAGTTGATAATTTGATAATGATTTCATCAAAACCAAAAGTTTTATAAACCTCGAAAACAAGATCGATAAAAGTAGATACCTCTGCTTGAATTTGCTCTTCTGTGCAGAATATGTGTGCATCATCTTGAGTAAAGTTTCTTACTCTCATTAATCCATGTAGAGCGCCAGAGGGCTCATTTCTGTGACAAGAACCAAATTCAGCAAGACGAATAGGTAAATCCTTATAACTTTTTAAACCTTGATTAAATACTTGAATATGGCATGGACAATTCATTGGTTTAATAGCATAAGTTCTATTTTCTGATGCGGTAGTGAACATATCGTCTCTAAATTTTTCCCAATGTCCTGATTTTTCCCAAAGAGATTTATCAACAGCTTGTGGGGTTTTAATTTCTAAATAATTATTTTTTTTAAGTATTTCTCTTATGTATTTTTCCAGTACCTGATAGATTGTCCATCCATTTGGATGCCAAAAAATCATACCTGGAGATTCTTCTTGTATATGAAATAGTGAATGTTTTTTCCCAAGTTTTCTATGATCCCTTTTTTCTGCCTCTTCAATTCTTGTTAAGTAGTCATTGAGTTCTTTTTCTTTAGCCCATGCAGTTCCATATATTCTCTGTAATGATTCATTCTCACTATTACCTCTCCAGTATGAACCTGATAATTTAAGTAACTTAAAGTGTCTTAAATGTCTTGTGTTGGGTACGTGAGGCCCTCTACACATGTCGATATATTCCTCATGCTTGTATAAATTGATGAGATCTTCTTCCGGAATTTCTTCAATTATTCGTAATTTAAAAGTCTCATCTCTTTGTTTAAAAGTTTTAATTGCTTCTTCTTTGGAAACTTGTAAAATTTTGACGTCATAATTTGTTTGAATTAAGTTGTTAATTCGCTCTTCAATTTTTATTAAATCTTCTGGAGTAAATCTGTATTCAGAAAAAACATCGTAATAAAAACCATCTTCAATTACAGGCCCAATTGCCATTTTAATATTAGGGTAAATTTGTTTAACTGCATGACCAATTAAATGCGCAAAAGAATGCCTTATTATTTCAATTCCTTCTTTATCTTTAGATGTGATTATTACAACTTTGGAATCTTTATTTATAGGAAGAGTTGCATCAAGAAGAACATCATCTACTTTCCCAGCAATTGTTGCTTTAGCTAATCCAGAGCCTATACTTTTGGCAATTTCTAGAATAGTTACAGATTTTTCGAAAACCTTTTTTGAACCATCAGGTAAGGTAATTATTGGCATAATTTATTTCTCCATCTCAAAGAATCCAAGTTTAGATTTAACTCTTTTTAGAGTTTTATTTGCTAAATCTTCAGCCTTTTCATTCCCTTCTTTGAGAATATTATTTAATTGATATGGATCATTAATTAAGACCTTATATTTTTCCTGAATAGGTTCTAGAGATTCTATAAGTTGTTCCGTAATTAATTTTTTAAATGTCCCCCATCCAGTCTCGGAAAATTCATTTTCACATTGCGATATTTCTTTGCCAGATAATATTGAATAAATCATTAGAAGATTTTTAGATTCCGCTCTTTCAGGATTATTAAATTCTATTCCAATAGAGCTATCACTTTTTGCTCTTTTTATTTTCTTCGTGATTATTTCAGGGGTATCTAACAAATTGATCCTACTACCTTCGTTAGGATCACTTTTACTCATCTTTTTTGAACCATCAATTAAGCTCATTATTTTTGATCCATTCTTCATAATTATTGGCTGAGGTATTTTCAGAATATTTTTATCTTTACTAAATTTGGCATTAATTCTTTGTTGTGCAATATCTCTCGCAAGTTCGAGATGTTGTTTTTGATCTTCTCCTACTGGTACGAAGTCAGCATCGTAAAGAAGGATATCTGCAGCCATCAGGATTGGATAGTCAAATAATCCAATAGATACATTATTTCCCTGTTGGATGGATTTTTCTTTGAATTGAATCATTCTTTCCATCCAATTTATGGGGGTCATGCAATTTAATATCCAACAAAGTTCTGAATGTGCAGAAATTTGACTTTGGACAAAAATTGAGCATATCTTTGGATCTATTCCACAAGCAACATATAAAGCCGCAGTAGAAAGAGTATTCTTCGACAATTCTTTAGGATTATATGCAGCTGTGATTGCGTGCAAATCAACTACACATAGAAATGTTTCATATTGCTCTTGAAGCGTAACCCAATTATTTATAGCCCCAAGCCAATTCCCAATATGTAAATCACCAGTTGGTTGAACTCCCGAAAGAATTCTTTTTTTATTTGGCATCCTCTTCTACTTCGCTAGATTGGATTTCTTCAGTTGATGTACTTTTTAAAGGTCTTGCAAAGGGGTCAGGAGCTGTTTTTGTCTCTTCTCCATAAGGATTTTGTGATTGTCTATTCGGAGAAGAGTTTTTGTTATTCTTTGCATATTCTTTGATTGATTCAATCAATTTTTCGTCTTTGATCATTTCGCTAAGCGTTCTAACAGAGAAACCCAGAACTGCAACGGTAGACCTTAGTTGAAAGGTCTCTTGTATTGATTTAACGGCTTTCATTTCGTTATCACTCAATCTTATGCGGAATCCTCCTCCATCTCTTCTGCCTCCAGATCTATCTCTGAAATTAGATCTTTCATTATTAGAACGACCTCTGTAATTTTCTTGTCTAGGATTATTGCTGAAATTTGAATTAGACATCTTGATGTTTCTTAAGTTATTTAAATAGTTTATTAACTTAGCATCTAGTTATGCAATAAGTCTTTTTAAAAGCCTTAAAAATTTATCTTTTGATTAACGACTTATGTAATTTTGCTTTTCTGATTCACAACTTGCATTAAAATAAAAATAGAGAAATAAAGTATTGTGTTTGATATTAGTAAAGACAACCTTTTAAAGGATTTCATGAATTTTCCTAAAAAAAATTTTCTTATTATTTTATTATTATTAGGTTTTGGGGAATGGTTTGTTAGTGATTTAATTAATTTTGCAGGGGGCTCAATAGGATTTTTTGCGTTGTGTTTCGGGGGATATTTTTACTTGAAGAATGATAAGCCTAAATTTAATGAGCCAAATAATTTAGATGGTTGGATAAATCTATGTAATGAAGATCTAAATTTTTTTGAAGAACTTGAAGCAACAAATGAATTAGATAAACAGAATTCAAAAAGGCAAAAAATACTTGAATCGATTCTTAATAGATGTGATAAAGAAAAAATAAGTTGCATTGGACAAAAAGATTATCAAAGTTTTCAATCTGTTTTGAAAAGTCATTTTAAAGCAGATAAGTTTGACTTTGATTTTTACGAAAAACTGCCTAAATACAATTCTTCTGAGATTATTCCAAAAGAGGCCTTGAATAGCGATGCAATCTTGTATTTTATAAACTTGCCTTTGTCGGCAAATGATTTTTTGTGGCTGGAAAAGTTTCCTAAAAATATGCCAATTTGGTTGGTGGCTTTAACTTCCAAAGAAATAGAAGCCGAAAATCAGATAGAGGACCTAAAGTCTCAAATTTCAATTGACTTTATAAATAAAATTATTAATTTTGATGTAAATAAAAATCAAATAACAAATATACCTTTTTCTTTAAGGAAGTTTTTCATAAGTTCATCTAAAAATATTGAAAATACAAAAAAAAGACTTTTGAAAGAACTACATGTTGCCTGGCAATCTGAAATTGAAGGTATAAGAAGAATGCAGTTAAAAGGAATACAAAGAAAAAATCAAATTCTTGTAGCGACAACTGTTTTCTTATCTCCTATCCCATCAATTGATGTTTTGGCAATGACAGTACTAAATTCTTTAATGATTAAAGAAATTAAGTCTATATGGGGATGTAATTGGTCACCTGAAATTTTAGATAAAGTATCCAAAGAGATTTTAAAGACTGCAATTGCTCAGGGAGTTATTGAATGGAGTGGACAGACTCTAATTGGCATAACAAAATTACATGGCCCAAATTGGCTTGTCTCTGGAACATTTCAGGCTGTCAGTGCTGCTTACTTAACAAGAGTAGTATCAAGTTCTTTGGCTGATTTTATGGCAATAACAAAAGGAGTAGAAGAACCTGATTTGGATTTTATAAAGAAAAATTCTGAGAAAATTGTTGAAAAAGCTTTTGAAAAAGAAAAAATAAATTGGAAAGGATTTATTTCTGATCTTAGAAAACCACTTATGAAACTATCTTTGGATTCATAATCTGAGAGTGAATTTTAAATATGAGAAAAAATATTCTTTTTTTAAGCTTGGTACTTCTGATGTCTCTCTTTTTAGGCTCATGTAAGAGAATATCAAATAAAAATGAAAGTAAAGAAGTAATCCTGGCAAGTTTTACTGTTTTGGCGGACATAATTGACAATCTTGCTAAAGATGCTTTTTTTGTTGAGTCATTAACAAAACCTGGAGTTGAAGTTCATGGTTACCAACCAACTCCAAGCGATTTGGTAAAAGCCTCTAATGCTTTTGTTTTTGTTGACAATGGATTTGGATTTGAATTATGGGCAGAAAAATTTGTTTCTAATTTAAAAGTTAAAAGAATTACTGTTGCGGAAGATTTAGATCCTATTTTTATCAGTGAAGATTTTTATAAAGGAAAACCCAACCCTCATGCCTGGATTTCTCCAAAAAGAGGGATGCTATACGTAGATATTCTCGTGGATTCTTTATCAGAATTGAGGCCATCCAAAAGGAGATTATTTGAAGAAAATGGAAAAATATATAAAGATAAGCTCTCTAAAATAGATAAAGAATTCTCACTTTTTATTAATAACTTAAATAAAGACAGGAGGTATCTAGTAAGTTGTGAGGGAGCTTTTTCATATTTAACAAATGATTATGGATTAGAGGAAGTTTATTTATGGCCAGTTAATGCTGAGAGTCAAATTACTCCCAGAAGAATGGCAAGAACAATCTCACTAGTTAAAGATAAAAAAGTGCCTTCTGTATTTTGCGAAAGTACTGTAAGTAAAGAATCTCAAATGGTTGTTGTAAAAGAAACTGGTGCTAATTTTGGAGGAAATCTTTTTGTTGATTCATTATCTGATGATAGTGGTCCAGCCAGTACTTATATAAACATGCTTCAGCATAATTTGGATCTGATTAAAAAAGGCCTTTTTTGAATTATGGAAACAACCAATTATCAAAACTTTAGGATTGATGCAGAGAATATTTGCGTAGATTACAACGGTAAGGTGGCTTTGTATGATGCCAATTTAAGATTGAAACCTGGCCAGATTTGTGGGTTAGTAGGGATGAACGGGGCTGGTAAAACAACTTTTTTTAATGCTTTGACTGGTTTTGTAAATATTTCAAAGGGAAAAATTAGGATAAATGGAGAGTCTGTAAGATCTGCTCAAAAAGACCAGACAATTGCTTATGTTCCTCAAAATGAAGGGATTGATAGTCAATTCCCAATAAATGTTTGGGATGTGGTGATGATGGGAAGATATGGCTCTATGAATATTTTTAGGTGTCCTCGAGAGTCTGATGTTCAGGCGGTAAAAGATGCTATTGAGAGAGTTGATCTTACTGATCATTTATCTACGCCTATTGGGAACTTATCTGGAGGTCAGAGAAAACGAACCTTTTTAGCTAGAGCAATTGCCCAAAGAGCGTCAATATTACTTCTTGATGAGCCTTTTTCAGGTGTTGATATAAGAACTGAGAAACTTATCTCGGAATTATTTATTCAATTTAAAAATGAGGGAAAAACTATCTTATTGTCTACGCATGATATGATTCATGTCCGTGAATTTTGTGATTTGGTTCTTTTAATAAATAAAACTGTTGTAGCTTATGGCGAGACCTCTGAAGTGTTTACTCCTGAAAATATTACAACCACTTTTGGAGGGATCTCACCTGATTTCTTGTTTGGACCTGAGTCCTAAATTTTAAATTATATGGAGCTCTGTTCTTTTTTGACTTTAGATTCATTCATAACAGATCCTTTAACTCATGACTTTATGAGAAAAGCACTTCTTATGAGCTCAATAGTCGCAGCTGTTTGTGGTTTTCTATCTAGTTATTTGACTCTTAAAGGATGGGCTTTAATGGGAGATGCAGTGTCACATTCAGTAATGCCTGGAGTTGTGGTTTCTTATGCATTAGGTCTCCCTTTCTCATTGGGGGCGTTTATTTTTGGAGTTGGTTCTGTAGCATTGATAGGGTTTATTAAGCAGAAATCCAGAGTTAAGGAAGATACTGTTATTGGGTTAGTATTTACTGGATTTTTCGCTCTTGGAATCGTATTGGTTTCTAAGATTAAAAGTAATATTGACCTGCACTCTATTCTTTTTGGTAGTCCATTAGGAATATCACTTTCAGATGTAAAGCAAACTATATTCATTTCTATATTGGTAGTAATGCTTTTATCAATTTTTAGAAAAGATTTAATGCTTTATTGTTTTGATCCTAGGCATGCAAAAACAGTTGGGATTAACGTATTTTTTCTTCATTATTTACTCCTTACATGCTTATCTTTGGCAGCAGTTGTGGGCTTGCAGTCTGTTGGAATTATTTTGGTAGTTGCAATGTTGATCACACCAGGGGCTACAGCATATTTACTTACGGATAAGTTTGATAATATGACCATAATTTCAGTATTAAGTGCAATTATCTCAAGCCTAATAGGAATCTACCTTAGTTTTTGGTTTGATCTTGAAACAGGTGGATCAATTGTCTTGGCACAAACTTTTATATTTTTATTTGCTTTTTTATTCGCTCCAAGATATGGAATATTTAAGTTAAAGAAATTATTTGGTGGGTATAAATTATAATGGTTGAAGAAACTTTAAATAAAAAGTGGTATTGGTGGCCATTATTTCCTTTATATCCTTATGGGAAAAAGAAAACAATTTTAAGAGAATTAATTCCTGATCAAATATGGTCTTTGGAACAAATACAGGGACTTTATTATGTTGCGGTTCCAATAAGAATGACGGTAATAAAGGTTGATAATGGGTTGATGCTAATAAATCCATTACCTCCGACAAAAGAATTAATAAATGAGTTAGAAAAATTAATTGCGATTCACGGCAAAGTAAAAACAATAATTCTCCCAAGTGCCTCTGGACTAGAACATAAAATCGGACTTCCAGCTCTTTCACGAGTCTTTAGAGAAGCAGAGATTTGGCTTTGTCCTGGACAGTGGAGTTTCCCCATAGATCTTCCACTAGATTTTTTAGGAATTCCATCAAAAAGAACAAGAATACTTTTTGATGAAGGTACTCCACATACAGATTCATTTAAATGGTCTTCATTAGGCCCACTGAATTTAGGACTTGGAAGATATCAGGAGATAAGCTGTTTTCATTATTCTACAAAAACGCTTCATGTAACAGACGCAATAGTTGGAATAGACTCCACTCCACCTGAAATATTTAATTTTGATCCAACTCCACTTCTTTTTCATTCTAGAGAGAGAGGAGATGAACCTTTGATTGACTCCATCGAACAAAGAAAAAAAGGATGGAAAAGGTTAGTCTTATTTTCATCTTTTTTGAAACCAGGTAAATTAAATATTCCACCTTTAAAAGAAATATTTAAGTATTCATTCAAAAAAGATCTTAGGAATTGGAGATCTCACTTCGGGATTTATCCCTTTTTATGGGACGAAGATTGGGAATCCTCTCTTGTTGAAATTATGGGTAAAGATATTCCTAAGATTCAAATTGCACCAGTTTTACAAAAATTAATTTTTCCGCGTTCAAAAGAAGTTTTACTTAAATGGTTAGAAAATATCAAGTCTTTTGAAGATATGGAATATTTAATTCCAGCTCATTTTACGGCTCCTGTAAAATTTACAATAGAAGATTGTCAAAACTTAATTAATGAAATTAATTCCCAAAAGTGGGACAAACTTCCAGAGGATAATAAATTTTTGATGGGTTTATATAAAAAGTTGTTTAAACTAGGAATAATTCCTGAAGAAGTTAATCTCTAAAAACTTATTATTCTTCAATAGACATGTTTTCATCATTTTTAAGAGTTTGTTCCAGCTCTTTTCTTTGCTCCATTTGTCTTAAGAAATATCCTGTCATCATTGCTGAAGATAATAAATTGGCAATGTTGTCTTTTGAAGATGTTATTTTTACATCAAATTGATCTGAAGGAAGCATTCCAAGAAGACCTTGAACATTATGTCTAATAATTTCTTGAATATCTTCACTAGCTGATTTTGCTACTCTTTGCAAAACTTCTGGAGATTGTTTTTGTAAATATTGGATTAAATCATTCTCATCATTTGGATCATTATTTTCAGTAGCAAGAAATTCTGGATTAAACATTTCTACAACTTCAAGATATAAAAACCCTACAACATCACGTACCCATTAATCTAAATTATTAAGGGCAGGGAACCGAATAGGTCCAATTTTATTAAATGGCCAATATCTAAAAATAGCTTTACCAATAATCTTTTCATAGGGTAAAAATCCCCAAATATGTGAGTCCATACTATTGTTTCTATTATCTCCCATCATCCATAATGACTCTTCTGGAACAATAAAAGGCCCTATAGAATAATTAATATTTTTGTCAAAAACGTAATTTTCTTGAGCGATATCATTTAAGTAAAGGTTACCATCTCTTACTTCCACCTTGTCTCCAGGTATTCCAATAACTCTTTTTATTAATGCAGTATCTGCGTCATAACCAGCATTAATTAATTGATCAGGAACATTAAAAACAACTATTTTATTTTTTAATTTTGAAAGATTAGATTTGGATGTGATTTTAGGGGTTACTTTTTCAACAAGAATTTTATCTTGTATTTGAAGAGTTGGAAGCATTGAACCGGATGGTATCCATCTTGGCTCTATAACCTGCCATCGTATAATTAAAGCAATAGTTATCCAAATTAAAAGATTTTTTAAATCCTTGAGAATTGAATTTCTTTTTTCTTCAGTTGCAGACATGTTTTATTTAATTCAGTTATGAGGAGAAATTCCAAAGCATTTATGTAAATTATGACATCATCTATAGAATGCAAAAATTTTCTTAGAAGTTTACAACTTTTAAATCTTCTTATAAAAATAGGGGTTCAAAATTTAATACTATGTCCTGGTAGTAGATCAGCACCTTTAGCAATAGCTGCTGGAGAATTAAATAAATTAGGACTGATAAATATTTTTAATTCAATAGATGAGAGGTCTGCAGGATTCCACTCTCTTGGGATTTCTGCGGCATCAGGGAATCTTTCTTTAGTTATTACCACTTCTGGGACTGCTGTAAGTAATTTATTGCCAGCAGCAGTTGAGGCAGATCGATCTTGTAAAGGTATTATTTTTCTTACAGCTGATAGACCTTTAAGGTTAAAAGATTGTGGGGCTAATCAAACAGTAAATCAAGAAGATTTTTTGAGTTCAGTTTGCAGAAGAGTTTTAAATACAAATCTCAATGGAATTCATGAATCAGAAGATAATGATATTTTAAATTTAGTGCAAATAATTGAGAAAGAAATATCTACATTCCCTGGTCCTATTCATTTAAATATTCCTATCGATAAGCCTCTTGATATTTCTTTTCCCAATAAAAAAAGTGTCTTAGAGGTATTTGAGAGAATTTATTTAAAGAAAAAATATGTCTTTCAAAAAAATGAAATAATGTTTAATAAAAACAAATTCTTTGAAATTTCAAAAAGTTTAAATTTAGATGAATCAGGCATTATTTTGGTGGGTCCTTATCAAGGTTCTTTAAATGAATTATTTTCTTTTAATAAATCTTTAGAACAATTACAAGAAATTACTGGTTGGCCTGTATTTGCTGATCCTATTTCAGGTGTTTATTCTGATTTGAGAGGGTTAGTTGTGAATTGGGAATTAGTCTTAAGAAAAAATAAGAATTTTATCCATTGTCATCAACTTTTGAGGCTTGGTCCAATGTCATCCTCAATTGATTTGGAGAATTTTTTAACAATTTTCGAAGGTATACAAATTCTTATTAAAGAAAAAAACTTAAGAAAATTGGATCCCATAAAAAAATCATTTGAATATGAGTTTGGACTTACAAAGTTTGTTAATCAATTATTGACAGATTTATCAAGTGATCAAAAAAACAAAAAGTCTTTAACTTCCTTAGCTCTTGATCTAATAGAGGAAGGAGAAAAAATTAAGAAATTTCTAAAAGAGAAAATTACAAAGAATAATAGAATAACTGAGTATAAGCTTGCCAATCTTGTTCCCAAAATTTGGCCGGCTGAAAACCCTATTATGCTTTCAGCGAGTAGCCCAATTAGGGATTGGCTTACATTCTCTGAGAATTGCACTTTAACAAGAAACTGTTTCAGCTTTAGAGGAGCTTCTGGAATAGACGGTACTTTATCACTTGCATTAGGAATATCTAGAATTAAAAGTCCTCTACTTCTTGTCACTGGAGATTTGGCTTTTGTTCATGATATAAATGGCTGGCTTATTGAAAATTCAATCGACTTGAATTTAACAATTCTATTAATAAATAATAATGGAGGAAATATATTTAACCGTCTTTATAATAAAAATCTAAAAGAGGATGAATTAAAAAAACTATTTCTTATGCCTAAAGAAATAAACTGGGAAAAACTTGCAGGGGGTTATCAAGTAAACTTTAAGTGTGTGACAAATTTTAAAAAATTACGAGAGGCATTCGAATGGAGCATTTCTATTGGGAAATCTGTAATAATTAAAGTTGATATTGATCCGGAAAATGAAATTAATGAAAAAAATGCCCTTCTAGAAAAAATAATTGGCACTTAAATTGTATTATTTTCTATTTTTAAATAATTAGGATTCATGAAAGTATTACCTGGGACAACAACCTTAAATTGGTCACAATATAAATCTTATGTGGATATATTGTTTCATAAATCAGATGAGGGCATTGCGCGAATCGCAATTAATAGACCCGAAAAAAGAAATGCATTTAGACCACAAACTGTAGATGAGCTTATTGAAGCATTTAATATTGTGAGAAATGATGAAAATATTGGTGTAGTTCTTTTTACTGGGGCGGGTCCTGATAAGAAAGGTATTTATTCTTTTTGCTCTGGCGGTGATCAGAGTGTTAGAGGTCAAAATGGATATAAAAATGATGAAGGTAAGCAAAGATTAAATGTACTAGAATTACAAAGATTAATTAGAAGTTTGCCCAAAGTGGTTATCGCCTTGGTCCCTGGTTTTGCAATTGGAGGAGGCCAGGTCCTTCATTTGATTTGTGATCTTAGTATTGCCTCAGAAAATGCAATATTTGGTCAAACAGGTCCAAGAGTTGGTAGCTTTGATGCCGGATTTGGTTCTAGTTATTTGGCGAGACTTGTTGGTCAAAGAAAAGCAAAGGAAATTTGGTTTTTATGTAGAAAATATAATTCCAAGGAAGCACTAGAGATGGGCCTGATAAATGCAATTACAAAGATTGAAGAATTAGAAGCTGAGGGTGTAATGTGGGCAAGAGAGATTTTACGAAATAGTCCAACTGCTATTCGTATTCTTAAAGCTTCATTCAATGCGGAGAATGATGGAATTGCCGGTATTCAAGAATTATCTGGATACACAACTCAATTATTTTATTCGACTAAAGAAGCTCAAGAAGGCAGAGATGCCTTTCTTGAAAAACGTCCACCAAATTTTTCTGACTATAATTGGACTCCCTAGTTGATTTTTTCAAAAGAACTTTTTAAATAACTATCAATGAGAATTCTTCTTGCCGCTGCTGAATGTGCTCCAATGATCAAAGTTGGAGGGATGGGAGATGTTGTTGGTTCATTACCTCCATCTTTGATAAAACTTGGTCACGATGTAAGGGTAATAATTCCCGGTTATGGGAAATTGTGGAGTCTCCTAGAGGTATCTAATGAACCTGTCTTTAGATCAAATACTATGGGGACTGATTTTGCTGTATATGAAGCAAAACATTCAATACATAATTATGTGATTTACCTAGTTGGTCATCCAATATTTGATTCTGACCAAATATATGGAGGTGAGAATGAGGATTGGCGCTTTACATTTTTTGCTAGTGCTACCGCAGAATTTGCTTGGAATTGTTGGAAACCACAAGTTCTTCATTGCCATGATTGGCATACTGGAATGATTCCAGTATGGATGCATCAGGACCCTGAAATTAGCACTGTTTTCACAATTCATAATTTAAAATACCAAGGACCCTGGAGATGGAAACTAGAAAAAATGACTTGGTGTCCTTGGTATATGCATGGAGACCACACTATGGCTGCGGCTATGTTGTACGCAGATAGAGTAAATGCTGTTTCTCCGACTTATGCTGATGAAATTAAAACTCACGAATACGGGGAAAGCCTTGAAGGACTACTTAATTACATATCAGGTAAATTACGGGGTATTCTTAATGGAATAGATCTAGATGAATGGAATCCAGCAAAAGATCCAGTTTTGCCCTCAAAATTTAGTCTTAAGAATTTAGAAAATAGGATTGAAAATAAGAAAATTCTTCAGAGAGAAATGGGTCTTGAAGTTAATACTAAAAAATATCTTTTAGGTATGGTTAGTAGGTTGGTTGATCAGAAAGGAGTTGACTTACTGTTACAAGTTTCAAGAAGACTTTTAGCTTATACAGATTCTCAAATAGCTGTTTTAGGGACTGGAGATAGATATTTAGAGTCTGGATTATGGCAACTGGCATTAGATTACCCAGGAAGATTTTCAGTATTCCTTACCTATGATGATTCTTTATCAAGGCTCATTTATGGCGGCTCTGATGCATTTTTAATGCCAAGTAGATTTGAACCTTGTGGGATCAGTCAACTCCTTGCTATGAGATATGGCTCTATTCCAATAGTAAGGCGAGTTGGAGGTTTAGTTGATACAGTTTTACCACATGACCCAGAAAATAATATTGGTACAGGTTTTTGCTTTGATCGTTTTGAACCTATAGATTTCTATACTTCTTTAGTAAGGTCTTGGGAAGCCTTTAGGCATAAAGATAGTTGGGAATTACTTCAAAAAAGAGCTATGAGCCAAGAGTTTAGTTGGCAAAGATCAGCTCTCGAGTATGAAATTATGTATAAGGATGTTTGCGGAATAAAGGAACCATCACCAGATGTTACTGAAGTTGAAAAATTTTCTTACGGACAATCAGCTGATCCATCTTTAAAAAAAGTATGACTTAAAATTTTAATGGATCTTTCTTTATTAGAATTAAAAGATGTTTTGGGTGATATTAAAAATCTGGGCGAGTGGGGAATAGATTCTTTGACTTTTAAAAATATAAGTATTGATAGTAGAACTTGTTCAAAAAATGATCTTTTTATAGCTATTAAGGGTAAAAATTTTGACGGACATAGTTTTCTTTCAGAGGTTTTAAATAAAGGAGTTAAATCAGTTGTTATTAAAGAAGGTATGCAGACATCACTTCCTAGTAATTATCCTTGTTGGGTTGTGAATGACACTTTAGAGGCATTTCAAAAATTAACATTACTCAAAAGAAAAAAATTAAATATCCCTTTGGTTGCGATAACTGGTTCAGTGGGTAAAACAACTACAAAAGAAATGATTGGCGAAGTTTTAAAGAAACTTGGAAAAATTAAACTATCCCATGCAAATTTCAATAATGAGATTGGAGTTGGTCTTACTATTCTTGCGACTGATATAGAAGATAAAGTTTTGGTTATTGAGATGGGAATGAGAGGTCTTGGACAGATCGAAAATTTATCTAAATATAGTGAACCTGATATTGCCGTAATTACTAAAATAGGGACAGCCCATATTGGATTGTTAGGCTCAAAAAAAAATATTACTTATGCAAAGTGTGAAATTTGTAGATTTTTAAATCCCAAAGGAGTTGTAATAATCCCAGCAAATGATCCACTTCTTGAAGAAACTTTAAAAGAATACTGGAAAGGTAGAGTAATAAAAGTAGAACTATTAAATATAGAAAATCAAAAGGAGATTTTTAAGAAAGATGATAATTTGCGAGGATTTTATAATCCTTCTAATAAAACAATTTTGATTGAAGAAAATACCTTTGTAATTTCATTTGAGGGATTTCACAATGCTTCAAATTTCTTATATGCTTATGCCGTTGCTAAAGAGCTAGGAATTGAGTTCTCAAGTTTTAATAAGTTTGATTTTGCAAGTTTAAGCGGAAGGAATAAAATCCTTAAATCAGTTAAAACAACAATATATGATGAATCATATAATGCCTCGCCAGAGTCAGTAAAAGCATGTATTAAAAACCTGCTTGAAAAACCGAGAAATCAATTTTTCATATTTGGAAGTATGGAAGAATTGGGAGAAGAATCTGAAAAATATCATAAAGAAATATTCAACTTAATAAATAATTCAGACATACAAAAATGTTTATTTATTTGCGATAGAGAAAAAGAAAAAATTTACTCTAATTATCTAAAAGATAAGAAAAAATTTTTAGTCTTAAATAATATTAAAGATGTACCTAAGGAGATTAACAAATCTACAAAAAAAGGTGATTCTATCCTTATTAAAGGAAGTAGATGTTGGCATCTTGAAAAAATTATTGAATTAATTAATTAGATCAAGATTTCTTTCTTTTCCAATTCTCTATATTTAGTTGCTTAGTTCTTGAGATTGCTAATGAATTATCTTTGGAATCTTTGGTTATCACTGAACCAGCTCCTGTTGTTACTGATTCTCCGAGATTTATTGGCGCTACAAAAACTGTGTTTGCACCAATACTGGAATTTTTACCAATTTTTGTTTGATATTTTTTCTGACCATCAAAATTTGCAGTAATAGTCCCTGCTCCAATATTTGTAGATCTTCCAATAATAGAATCGCCAATATAACTTAGATGGTTAACTTTTGAATATTCTTCTAGTTGACTATTTTTGATTTCCACAAAATTACCTATTTTGCTATGTGAAGATATTTTGGAATTAGGTCTTATGTGACTATAGGGGCCAATTTTTATATGATCCATTATCTGAGAAGCATAAACTGTGGAGTTTGAGATTTCACAATGTAATCCCACAATAGAATTCTCAATAAAAGTATTTGGTCCTATGATGCAATTTCTATTTATTTTGGTACTTCCTCTTATATGTGTATTAGCCTCTATAATCACATCCTTACCAATTTCGGCTTCTTCACTAATTGAACAACTTGCTTTATTTATAAAAGTTACACCATTAAGCATATGCTTTTCTTTAATTGAATTCTGAATATTTTCCTCGCACTTTGATAGTTGAATTCTGTTATTAATTCCTTCAAGCTCTCCATTATCCTCTACCTCTAGGCTTAAGGAATTCTTTAACAAAGATACTGTATCTGTTAAGTAAATTTCTTTTTGATTATTATTGCTTTGCAAGTTATTAATTATTTTTGACAAATTATCCCAGTTAAAACAGTAAACACCTGCATTTATTAATAGATTTTCTATCTCTTGATCATTGCAATCTTTTTCTTCAACAATTCTCTCTATTAAATCCCCCTTCAAAAAAACTCTGCCATACCCATGAGGATTTTTTTTCTTTGTAGTGATTAAAGAAACATCAGCGTTTTTTGAATCATGTAAATATAAAAGTTTTTTTAGAGTCCTAGGCCTGATGAGTGGCACATCGCCATTCAGTACCAAAAGTTTCCCTTCATGTTTTTTTACTTTTCTACAAAGTACCTGGATAGCATGACCGGTTCCTGATTGAGGATCTTGAATAACAAACTGGATTTTTTTATCGTTTGGGATTGACTTTTGTACCTCTTTTGATTTGTGTCCAGTAATTACGAAAATTTGATCAGGTTTTAATTCAACACATGAATCAATTACTCTCTGCAAAAGACTTTTGCCAGAGATTTTATGTAAAACCTTTGGCAATGAGCTTTCCATCCTGGTACCCTTGCCTGCCGCCAATATCGCAACACTTAACATGTTTTTCTGAAATATTTATTTAAATCTAACTCTTAACGGATGACTTCGTCATTCCCCACTTCTTTCTCCATTTATTTGTAGATACTAGATTTGATAATAATTGCTCATCTAATCTTTTCTTAATTATATCCTCTTTACTTGAGTTTAAATCTTTATCTCTATATGGAATGCTAGCTTTAGTTAAGAGATGTTCCTCTTCCATTACAGATAACTTTTCAAAATTGAAATTGGGTTTCAATTTATTCTTATCAAATTTTGATATTGCGACAGTTCCCTGACTCCATAAAGTTCCTTTATTAAAACTTGGTTTAATAGTAAAAATCTCTAATCCAAGATTTCTTAATGTCCTTCTTACTGCCGCTGAAGAAGAATAAGTTATTAAATAACCTTGAGAATTGAGCTTTTCTGTGACTTTAGATAAAAATTCAATTGTCCATACTTGTGGGCATTTTTGAGGAGAAAAACCATCTAAATAAATCAGATCGAATTTAATAGCTGAAGGAATAATGTTGATTTTTTCTCTAGCATCACCCCACAAAAGACTACATTTAAAAAATTGATCCTCAAAGTAATCTTTGCGATACAATGATTCAAATATTTTCTTGACTTTTGGAGCCCATAATTCCAGGAAAGATTTTTTTCTAAGCGAATATTCAAGAGGCTTTTTATCAATCTCCAAAGCATACAAATTTAAATATGTTTTTTGTTTAATTAATTCATCTAATAATGAAGCGGAATTGTATCCTAAACCAAAACATATATCCAAAACATTAAGAGATTTGCCCTTAAATCTTTGCAAATTAGAAGGAGCTGTAAACTTTAATTTTGTTTCCTCTAATGCTCCCAATAAGCTATGGAAATTCTCTTGATAAAATACACTTCTTAAGGAGTAACTCCCATCTCTTGTTGAAACTTCAATTAATTCAGACAAAAACTTTTTAAGTTAGTTAGTTAGTTAGTTTGGCAAGGTCTTCCCAAAAAGTGGGATAAGAGACGCTAGCTGCATCTGCTCTCATTATTTTTGAGGTACCTTTGGCGAGAAGTGCAGCAATAGCAAGACTCATTGCTACTCGATGATCCGTCTCACTGTCTACCTCCGCAGAATGAAATTTTGATTGACCATTAATTATTAACCCATCCTCTTTTTCTGTTATTTCAGCACCTAATTTGTGCAACTGTCTTGCCATGACTTTTAATCGATCTGTTTCCTTAACTCTTAATTCTTTTGCATCCTTAATTTCAGAAACTCCATTACAAAAACAGGCAGCTACAGTAAGGATAGGAATTTCATCTATAAGTTTTGGGAGAATATCTCCTTCAATAGTGAATGCTCTTAAATTATTTGCAGTCTTTACTTTAATAGATCCAATAGGTTCTCCTGCAATCGTCGATTTATCTAAAATCTCATAAGTGCACCCCATTGAATCCATGACATTTAATATCCCTGTTCTAGTAGGATTTAATCCAACATTCTTAATTAAAACCTCCGAATTTGGAACAATAGATGCAGCAATCATCCAAAAGGAAGCAGAGCTTATGTCTCCAGGGATTAATATTCTCTGACCAATTAAGTTACCCCCTGACTTTATAACTACATTCCTTCCAAATTCTCCTCTGATACTTATGTCTGCTCCAAATGCTTTTAACATTCTTTCGGTATGATCTCTTGAAGATGCTGGCTCAATAACAGAAGTGGTTCCAGAAGCTTTGAGACCTGCCAATAGTATTGCTGATTTCACTTGAGCACTCGCTACAGGCGTTCCAATAACACATCCTTGAAGTTTATTCCCATGAATTGAGATTGGAGCTTTGTTCCCTCTTTCTCTCCCAAAAATTTTGCCACCCATCAAAGATAATGGTTTGCCCACTCTACCCATTGGCCTCTCATTAAGAGAAGTGTCACCTGTTAATATAAAATTCTTACCTTCTTGACCGGCTAGTAACCCCATTAATAATCTCATAGTGGTTCCCGAATTACCACAATTTAGAATTTCTTTAGGCTCTTTTATTCCATCAAGGCCCAAGCCTGAAATCGTAAAAGGCTCATCTTCTTTTATCTCTGGTATATTTACACCTAATTTTCTAAGACAATCAGCAGTTGAAAGTGGATCTTCAGAATGTAAAAAACCTTCAATAGTCGTATCACCCTTAGCAATACTTCCTATTATCAAAGCTCTATGAGATATAGATTTATCTCCAGGTACTTTTATTTCTCCTTTTAAATCACCTCCACCTTTTATTGTGCGGAAATTATTCATTTTCAAATTAATACTTGATAAAATTTTTATAAATACAAATTAGATATATATTATCAATAAGTTTGTTTTTTAAAAAAAAATAATCAAATTAAGTAACTGTTTTCTATAATAAAATTAGTAAAGGATTTGATCATTAATCTTACTTATTATCACGTTGCAAAGGATGTCCCAGAAATAAATCCCGATATCGCAGTGGTTATTGATGTTTTAAGAGCTACAACCACAATCTCTTGGGCTTTAAAAAATGGAGCTGACTCAATTGAAGTTTTTGCAGATTTAGATTTGTTGAAAGAATCTGCAATTAAGTGGCAAGCTGATGAGAGACTAATGCTTGGAGAGAGAGGCGGGAGGAAGATTGAGGGCTTTGATTTAGGAAATTCTCCTTTATCAGTTACTAGAAAAGTTGTTAATGGTAAAAGACTATTTATGAGTACGACAAATGGGACTAAATCATTGCAAAAAGTTCAACATGCAAAGCATTTATTTGCTATGGCACTCCCAAATAGGAAAGCCGTTGCCGAGAAAATTATTTCATTAAAAAGTGAAAATGTTTTAATCCTTGGGAGTGGTTGGGAAGGCTCATATTCACTTGAGGATTCTTTAGCTGCTGGTGCTTTGGCCTCATACTTGGAACAGAACTGTGATTTTGAAATTAATATTTTGAATGACGAATTACAGGCTGCTTTGTCACTTTGGGATTTTTGGAAAAATGATATTTTGAAATGTTTAAAAACAGCAACCCATGGCAAAAGATTGACAAGTCTTGGAGATTATGAGGATGATTTTAAATGTTGCTCTGAACTTGATTGCTTAGATATTGTTCCGGCTCAAGTTGAAAGAGGTGTGATTCGTGCCTAATGATTTACGAATTGGTTCACTAGGAGTAAAGTCTTGACTGATTTTTTGGTAGCTGCATTGCAAATTACGAGTACTTCAAATGTTGAAGCGAATTTTGTTGAAGCAGAAGAACAGATTGAATTAGCCGCTAGAAGAGGAGCTGAGTTAATAGGATTGCCTGAGAATTTTGCTTTTTTAGGAGGAGATGATGAAAAACTTAGATTAGCTTCTGAATTGTCAGTGAAGTGTGCAAATTTCCTCAAAACTATGTCACAAAGATATCAAGTATTTCTTTTGGGAGGAGGATATCCTGTTCCTGCTGGTGATGACAGTCATACTTTTAATAGGTCAGCACTGTTTGGGAAGGATGGACAGATTTTGGCAAAATACGACAAGATTCATTTGTTTGATGTTGATTTGCCAGATGGAAATTTATATAAGGAATCATCTACTATTTTATCTGGAGAGGAGTACCCACCTGTTGTAGATGTCCCAGGTTTATGCAAAATAGGATTATCGATTTGTTACGACGTTAGATTTCCTGAACTTTATAGATATTTGTCTTCGAATGGTGCAGAGCTAATTATGATCCCCGCAGCTTTTACAGCATTTACTGGAAAAGATCATTGGCAAATCCTGTTACAAGCAAGAGCAATTGAGAATACAGCATATGTAGTTGCTCCCGCACAAACTGGGATTCATTATGGGAGAAGGCAAAGTCATGGCCATGCAATGGTAATTGACCCATGGGGCACAGTTTTGTCTGATGCTGGAAAAACTCAGGGAGCTGCAATAGCACCTGCTGATAAAGAAAGAGTAAAGAAAATTAGGGAGCAGATGCCAAGCCTTAAACATAGAAAAAACAAATTATTTTCAAACTAATGATAAAGTTTTTAGATAATAAACTTTTTCGTTGTCTATCCGTTTTTTTATTTTTAAATCCTACAATCCTCCCAGTTAAATCTTCAAGTGCTCTGGCGGCATGGACGATAAAAACTAATGGGGTTTTAGAGTTAAGAACTAAATCAAATACAAATTTAAAAGCATACTTTCAGAAGGCTAACCAAATATCTGGCGATAGATTCTGGGTGGATTTTCCAGGAGAATTAAAAAATCCCAGAACAATAAAAGGTAATGGCCCAATAAAAGAAATTAGATTAGGTAAACCAAATAGTGGTAAAACAAGATTAGTCATTGAATTTAATGAAGAAACTTATCTGAAACCTTTGACTTGGCGAATGGTTGGCTTAGATCAAAACAGTTGGAGAATTAAACTATTTGACCCAAAATATCCATTTAAGAAGATTGGTGAAGGTTTTGTCGAGAAGAGAATAGGAAATATCAAATCAAACAAAAACTCAAGTTATGTAAAGAAAAGGGGTCATAATTACTTGCAATTGCCAAACGTAAAACAAAACAAATTTTCGGTTGTTATCGATCCAGGGCATGGAGGGCCTGATCCAGGCGCAATAGGTATTGGTGGGATAAGGGAAACAGATGTTGTACTGGAGGTTTCTAAAATAGTTAAAGAGTTACTGTCCGATAAAGGCGTCAAAGTAAGGTTAACTAGAAGAAATGAAGTGGCTTTGGATTTACCTCCTAGAGTTGCCTTTGCCAACAATACGGATGCGGATATTTTTGTAAGTATTCATGCAAATGCCTCAAGAGGGAAAAGAAGAGATATTAATGGGTTAGAAACTTTTTATTTTAGTAGGTGGAGAGGTAGACTACTCGCTAAAAAAATTCAAAAACAAATTCTAAGAGTTTCCCCTGGGAGTCCTGATCGAGGAGTTAAACAAGGTAGATTTTATGTAATTAAAAATACTAGGATGCCTGCAGTCCTTGTGGAGATTGGATTTTTAACAGGAAGATTAGATGCAAGAAGATTAGAAAAAACTGTGCATCGTCAAAGAATAGCTTATGCAATTGCAAAAGGCATCCTTGAATATTTTTCTAAATTAGGGTGAAACTTAAAATAGGTATTTTTGATAGTGGTATAGGCGGTTTTACTATCCTTAATTCTTTACTGAAAACACGTAATGATGTCGAGGTTTTTTATTTGGCTGATACAAAAAGAATTCCTTTTGGAAATAAAAATTTTAAAGAAATAAGAATTATTGCAAAAGAGATTTGCACTTTTTTTAAAGATAAGAATTTAGATGCACTTTTAATAGCTTGTAACACTACAAATGCCTGTGCACTTGATATTTTAGAAAATAGCTTAAATATACCTTGTTTTGACCTTATAAACTCAGTATCAGAAATAGTTAATAAACAAATAATTGGTGTCTTGGCAACACAAACAACGGTTAAATCATCATATTATAAAAAAGCTATTAGTTCTAAAAAAGAGAATTTGAAAATATTTCAACAAGAATGTCCAGAATTTGTATCAGAAATTGAGAAAGAAAAGCTGAATTTTAATAAGTTAAATTATCTTTCGGATTTGTATATGAGACCACTATTAAATAGGAATATTGAAGAATTAATACTTGGATGTAGTCATTATCCTTTAATTTATAATTTTTTAAGAAAAAAAGTAGACTCAAATATAAAAATTATTGATCCATCTGAAGCTTTGATAAAAAAATTTAATGAATCTTTTGAAATTCCAAAAACTGACTGCTATGAGAGTCTTCCTAACACAAATGTAAGATTCTTTGTTACTTCAGAAAAAGATAAATTTGCCAAAAAAGTAAAATTTTGGCTTGAAATTAATAAAGAAATTACGTTGGTTAACCTCCGAAGCAATGTTTGATTCTTTAATATATATAAGAGGCCTAACATGAACACAGTAACAGAACTACTACAACCAGTTGAAAATGATCTTGATGATCTTATTCTTGAACTGAAAAATCTAATAGGAGCAGGTCATCCAATTCTTCAAGCTGCAGCAGAACATCTTTTTAGTGCTGGTGGGAAAAGGCTTAGACCAGGTATTGTTTTATTAATTTCAAAAGCAATTTCCCCTGGATTTAGTCTTACCGACAAACACAAAAGGCTTGCTGAAATTACTGAAATGATTCATACCGCATCATTAGTTCACGATGATGTTGTTGATGAAGCATCCACAAGGAGGGGTGTAGATACAGTACACAGTAGATTTAATACTAGAGTTGCTGTTTTGGCAGGTGACTTTTTATTTGCTCAATCAAGTTGGCACTTGGCGAATCTGGATAATGTAAATGTAGTTAAATTACTAAGTAGAGTAATAATGGATTTAGCTGAAGGTGAAATTAAACAAAATTTAAATAGATTTGATTCTGCTCAATCTTTTACAAAATATATTAATAAAAGCTACTGTAAAACGGCATCATTAATAGCAAATAGTTGTAAAGCGGCTGGAGTTTTGAGTGATCTTGAAAATGAAGAATTAACCTCGTTATACGATTTTGGTAAAAATATTGGTTTGGCTTTCCAAGTGGTAGATGACATACTTGACTTTACTGGAAACGATAAACAACTTGGAAAACCTGCTGTAAGTGATCTAGCGAGTGGTTACCTTACTGCACCAGTTTTATATGCCTTAGAGGAAAACAAGAAATTGTCTGTTCTTATAAACAGAGAACTTGTTGAAAAAGATGATTTGGATGATGCTCTTAGTATTATTATGAATTCTAAAGCCATAGATAGTTCCAGAAAACTAGCGGAAGATTTTGCAATGCTTTCTAAAGAAGCCATAGTTTGGCTTCCTGATTCAGAGTATAAAAGGGCGTTAGTAGCTCTCCCGGAATTTGTTCTCAGCCGTATTTTCTAGATTTATTAAGAATAAATTTTCCAGCTAAATTAATATTAAAATTTTTGAAAACCATTATTTTTTCGACTAGGTTTATTAAGCATATATTTATTTAATGTCACTAGATAAAAAAAATTCAATCAATAACATCCTTGAAGAAACAAGAATTTTCCCCCCTTCAAAAGAATTTGCGGAAAACTCAAATATTAGATCTCAAAAAGAATTACTTAGTCTAAAAAAACAAGCATTGGATCATCCAATACAATTTTGGGAGTCTTTCGCAAAATCTGAACTAGATTGGTTTGAGCCATTTCAAACTGTATTAGATAGTGATAATGCTCCTTTTTTTAAGTGGTTTAAAGAAGGGAAACTAAATATTACATATAATTGTTTAGATAGACACATTAAAAGTGGACTTGGAGGGAAAACTGCACTGATCTGGGAAGGTGAGCCCGGAGATAGCAAACAATATACTTATGAAGAACTATTAAAAGAGGTTTGCAAAGCTGCTAATGCATTAAAAGCGATTGGAGTAAAAAAAGGAGATTTGGTATGTATTTATATGCCAATGATTCCTGAAGCAATGTTTGCGATGTTAGCTTGTGCAAGAATTGGGGCGCCACATTCAGTAGTCTTTGGCGGATTTTCTTCAGAAGCTTTAAAAGATAGGCTAATTGATGGGAATGCCA
>CACGNA010000017.1 GCA_902574425.1 uncultured Prochlorococcus sp.
ATTTGATCCTGCTATGGGATATAAATTCTCAACTTATGCTTACTGGTGGATTAGGCAAGGAATGACAAGGGCTATTGATAACAGTGCAAGAACAATCCGTTTGCCTATTCACATAAGTGAAAAGCTATCTAAAATGAGAAGAGTCTCTAGAGAATTGTCACATAAATTTGGTAGACAACCTACCAGATTGGAAATGGCGACTGAGATGGGAATTGATCAAAAAGATTTAGAAGATTTAATTTCTCAAAGTGCTCCTTGCGCCTCCCTAGATGCTCATGCAAGAGGCGAAGAAGACAGAAGTACTCTAGGTGAACTAATACCTGATCCAAACTGTGAAGAGCCTATGGAGGGTATGGATAGAACTATTCAAAAAGAACATTTAGGAACTTGGCTTTCTCAATTAAATGAAAGAGAACAAAAAATCATGAAGCTCAGATTTGGTCTAGATGGTGAAGAACCATTAACACTCGCAGAAATAGGAAGACAAATTAATGTTTCACGAGAAAGAGTCAGACAACTAGAAGCTAAAGCAATATTAAAACTTAGAGTAATGACCACTCATCAAAAAGCAGCTTAATAAAATTGATAAAATTTTCTGTAATTTTATTATATTTATTTTCAATTTTTTTGATATCAATAGTTTTTAAAAAATATAATAAAGATAGCAAAGAAATCGTAAGAAAAATAATACATATTGGAATAGGACCATTAATACCAATTGCACAATTTTTAAGAATTGATCAAAATTCAGCTCTTATTTTTACAGGAATTATTTCGTTAATGGTTTTCATCAATTACTCCTATAAATTATTTCCAACAATTGAAGATGTTGAGAGAAAAAGTTATGGAACATTATTTTATTGTCTCAGTTTATTTATTTTGATTTATCTTTTCTGGGATAAAGATTCATATGCATTAAATACTGGAGTTTTTATAATGACTTTTGGTGATGGATTAGCTGGGTTAATAGGAAAAAGCTTTAACTCAAAGAGTTGGATTTTTTTTAAACAAAAAAAATCTTTATTTGGCACTATGACAATGTTTTTAACAAGCTTGATAGTAGTTTGCTCAATAGGATACGCCCAACAAAATAGTCTTAATTTAAATTTTTTTACAATAGCTTTTTTTGCGACTTTGCTGGAACAATTTAGTGTTTTAGGAATAGATAACTTCATAGTGCCAATTTCATCAGCATTATTTTTTAATTTTTTTATAACTAACTAAGTGAATTGTATAAAATAGCTAGTAATTCTTTTGTTGTTTCTATATCTATGCATGCATCTGTAATGCTTCTTCCAAACTCAAGATCCTCTTTTTGTAAAAGTTTTTGATTACCTTCCTTCAAATGACTTTCAATCATAACTCCTAAAATATTTTTTTCACCATTACTTATTTGAAAAGCTATATTTTTTAGGACTTCAGACTGTTTTCGGAAGTCTTTGTTGGAATTTCCATGACTACAATCAATCATCACTTTATGAGGAAGATTACATTGCTTTAATTCAGCTGAAATTCTTTGAACATATTGACTTTCAAAATTTGGTCCTTTTGAGCCTCCTCTTAAAACTATATGACCATCTGGATTTCCTGTGGTATTAACAATAGAAGCCATACCATTTGCATTTACACCTAAGAAATGATGAGACTTTGAAGCTGACTGCATTGCATTTATTGCAGTAGTAAAAGAACCATCCGTTCCATTTTTAAAGCCTATAGGCATTGATAATCCTGATGCCATTTCCCTATGAGTTTGACTTTCAGTAGTCCTGGCACCTATCGCTGTCCAACTTATCAAATCGGCAATATATTGAGGAACAATTGGATCTAATAATTCTGTAGCAGAAGGTATTCCACGAGTTGCTAGATATGAAAGCAAACTTCTTGCCCTTCTTAATCCAGTATTAATATCATAAGAATGATCTAGATGAGGATCATTTATAAGTCCCTTCCAACCTATAGTTGTTCTTGGCTTTTCAAAGTATACTCTCATAATTATTTCTAATTTATCTTTATAAATTTCTCGAAAGTTTTGAATATATTTTGAATATTCCTTTGCCGCTTCTAGATCATGAATTGAACATGGACCAACAATGACTAAAAGCTTCTGATCATTATGATGCAAAATATTTTGTATCGATCTTCTTGTTTTAGATACTGTATTAGCAGAGGTGTAATCTAAAGGTATATCATTATGTAATCTGCTTGGAGGTATTAATGGACGTGTTTCAACAACATGTAGATCTGATGTCTTTTCTAAAGCTGAATTATTTGATGATGTCGTCATTGATTAATTAAGAAGTTTGAATATTTAAAAAAGCATTTATGAATACTCTCCTTTTCAATATTAAAAATAACAATAGATTAGGCATTAAACCTTACTAATGAAGAATTTGGAAACATTGCTAAAAGATTATGCAGATCACGTAGCTGAAAGAGCTGCCAAAGGGATACCTCCTTTACCTTTAAATGCTGAGCAAACAAATTGTGTTACGAAATTATTAGAACAAGATAGTAATTACGATTTATCATATTTACTTAATTTAATAATAAATAGAGTACCACCAGGAGTTGATGAAGCTGCATATGTAAAAGCAAGCTGGCTTACAGCTATTGTAAATTCCGAAAAATATTGCAAATCAATAAACCCTGAAAAAGCAATTGAAATTCTAGGGACAATGATTGGCGGATATAATGTGAATTCTCTAGTTGAAATACTTAAAGGAGAAAATAGTTTACTAGCTAAAAAAGCAGCAGAAGTTTTAAAAAATATTATTCTTGTATATGACTCATCTAATGAAATTTATGAATTATCTCAAAATAATATTTATGCAAAAGAGGTGGTAAATAGTTGGGCTAATGCAGAATGGTTCAAAAATAAAAAAGTTCTAGAGAAAGAGATTACTTGTTTAGTATTTAAAGTTGACGGGGAGACAAACACAGACGACTTATCTCCGGCTGTTCATGCAACAACACGCCCGGATATACCAATGCACGCATTGGCTATGTTGGAATTTAAAAAACCAGACGGACTAAAGATTATTGATAATTTAAAAAAACAAAATTTACCAATAGCTTATGTTGGAGATGTTGTTGGAACAGGAAGTTCTAGAAAATCTGCTATTAATTCACTCATTTGGCATATAGGCGAAAATATCCCTTTTGTTCCAAACAAAAAAACAGGTGGAATAATAATTGGTAGCAAAATAGCCCCTATTTTCTTTAATACTGCGCAAGATTCAGGCGCTTTACCTATAGAAGCTGATGTAGCTCATATGAAAACAGGAGATGTTATTAAAATATATCCTTATGAAGGCATTATTAAAAAAATTGCAAAAGATTCAAATACTGAAGAATTAATAAGCAAATTCGACTTGTATCCATCAACTCTTACGGATGAAATTCAAGCTGGCGGCAGAATTAATCTTATGATTGGAAGATCTCTTACAGACAAAATTAGAACCAAATTAGATACTCAACCGAGTGAAATATTTATCCGACCACAAAATCCAACAGAAAGTAATTCAGGCTTTACTCAAGCTCAAAAAATAGTAGGAAAAGCATGCGGTTTAGATGGAGTAAGGCCAGGAATGACCTGTGAACCAATCATGACCACAGTTGGCAGTCAAGATACTACTGGGCCAATGACTAGAGATGAACTAAAAGAACTAGCTTGTTTAGGATTCACTGCAGATTTAGTGATGCAAAGTTTTTGTCATACAGCTGCATATCCTAAGCCAGTAGATCTAGTTACCCATAAAGAATTACCTGATTTTATATCTCAAAGAGGTGGAGTAGCTCTTAAACCTGGAGACGGTATAATTCATAGCTGGCTTAACAGAATGCTTCTCCCTGATACTGTTGGCACAGGTGGAGATAGTCATACAAGATTCCCTCTTGGCATTTCATTTCCTGGAGGCTCAGGCATTGTTGCCTTTGCCGCTGCAATAGGATCAATGCCATTAAATATGCCGGAATCTGTGCTCGTAAAATTTAAAGGAGAATTATTACCTGGAATTACTTTAAGAGATTTAGTAAATGCAATCCCTCTCTTCGCAATTAAAAAAGGACTCTTAACTGTTGAGAAAGCAAATAAGAAAAATATATTTAACGGGAAAATTATGGAAATTGAGGGATTACCTAACCTAAAACTTGAACAAGCTTTTGAACTCACAGATGCTACTGCAGAACGCTCCTGCGCTGGTAGCACAATACTTTTATCCCAAGAAACTGTTCAAGAATACTTAAGAAGCAATATTTGCCTGCTAGAAAAAATGATTGAGAGCAATTATGAAGACTCAAAATCGATTTCAAGAAGAATAAATGATATGAAAAATTGGTTAAAAAAACCATCATTAATTCAACCAGATACAAACGCTCAGTATGAAGAAATCATTGAAATTGATTTAGCAAAAGTAACACAACCTATAGTTGCTTGTCCTAACGATCCAGATAACGTAAAGGAAATGACAGATGTTGCCAATACAAATATTGACGAAGTTTTTATAGGTTCTTGCATGACCAATATTGGTCATTACAGAGCAGCTGCGAAAGTTCTTGAAGGTGTACAAAATTTAAAAGCTAAATTATGGATTTGTCCCCCTACAAAAATGGATGAAGAGACTCTAAAAGCTGAAGGTTATTATAAAATATTTGAAAATTGTGGTGCAAGATTAGAGTTGCCAGGCTGTTCTTTATGTATGGGAAATCAAGCCAGAGTAGATGAAGGATCTGTAGTATTTTCTACTAGTACAAGAAATTTTGACAATAGACTTGGGAAAAATGCGCAAGTATTTTTAGGGAGTGCTGAATTAGCAGCAGTTTGCGCACTTCTTGGAAAAATCCCTGAAGTAGAAGAATATCAGGATATTACTAAAAATAAAATTAATCCATATTCAGATGAACTTTATCGTTATCTTCAATTTGATGAAATAAACGATTTCAGTTTGTCAAAATGATCATAGATTATGCCAAATCTTATAAAAGAAAATATTCAAAAAACCAGTCATAATTCTTCTCGTAGCATCAAAAAATTATTAAGACAAAGATCTCTAGTCGTTGTATTTTCTCTCTTATTAACAGGTTTAGGAGCTTCAATTACAAGCATATTTTTTAAAACTGGAATCTATTTTTTTAACAATTGGAGATTAGCACTTTTAGAGCAATTCCCATCTATTGCAGTATTGCCAATTTTTGGAGCTGTAGGAGGAGCAATTGCGGGATATTTAATCAAAAATATTGCACCTGCAGCAAAAGGTTCAGGTGTGAGTCAAATCATGGGTTTCTTAAGGCATAAAAAAGTGCCAATGAATATAAAAGTAGGATTAGTAAAGCTCATAACAGGAATTATCGCTATTGGTAGTGGATTCCCTTTAGGTCCAGAGGGTCCATCAGTTCAAATGGGAGGATCAGTTGCTTGGCAAATGGCCAAATGGCTCAAAGCTCCCACAGCTTTCAGAAGAGTAATAGTAGCAGCAGGTGGTGGTGCAGGAATAGCTGCGGTATTTAGCGCTCCATTAGGAGGATTTGTTTATGCCATAGAAGAGCTATTAAACTCTGCTAGACCAGTAATTTTGCTATTAGTAATAATTACAACTTTCATTGCAGATTCATCTGCTGATATTATTCAAGCCTTGGGTTTAGATCCTAAAGCAGGAGGCTTTGATTTTAACCTCGGATTTCTGATTCAAAAAGAATATGACCCATCAGTTTTTTTCTTACCTATAGATTTTATTTACCTAGTTTTACTAGGAATAATTATTGGGATCTTTGCAGAATTGTACAGCAGATATGTTTTGTTAATGCAAAATCTTGGGAAAAAGTGGTATAAAAATAAATTTGTTTTAAAAATGAGTATCTGTGGACTAATTTTAGGAAGCATCTATTCTTTTTTACCCAGTACATTTCATAATTTAGATGAATTACAGAAAATAATAGCTGAGCAAAATACAAGTATTGGAATCGCTTTGTTAGCAGTTTTAGTATTATTTATCACTACAGGTTTAGCTGCAGCATCTGGAGCTCCTGGAGGATTGTTCTATCCAATGCTTACTTTAGGAGGATCAATCGGACTAATAATGGGGAGCTGGGTAGAAATTGCAACAGGACATGCACCTAGTACATACATTTTTGCGGGAATGGGGGCTTTCGTAGCAGGATGTTCGCGAACACCAATAACAGCTATGTTTTTAGCTTTTGCCTTAACAAAAAATTTATTAATAATGAAACCCGTCTTAATCAGCTGCATTGCTAGTTTCTTAATAGCAAGAGCTTTGAATGAAGAATCAATTTATGAAAGACAAATACAAATAGAATTTGAAGACTAAGAAATTATCGTCAATCAAAAACAGCAGTTTTGCTGTTATAAACAAATACTTGATGATTTAGATGTAATCTAACCGCTCTTGCTAGAGCTATTCTTTCAATATCTCTTCCTTTCCTAATCAAATCATCAACTTCATCCCTATGACTTACATTAACCGTGCATTGCTCTATTATCGGGCCTTCATCAAGATCTTCAGTAACATAGTGAGCCGTAGCACCGATTAATTTAACACCTCTCTTCCATGCTCGATGATATGGTTGCGCGCCCTTAAATGCAGGCAAGAAAGAATGATGAATATTTATTATTGAAGAAAAATTTTTTAAAAAAGAGTCACTCAAAATTTGCATATATTTGGCTAATACAACAAGATCAATTTCATATTCTTTTAGTAAATTTAAAAATTGATCTTCAACAACAGATTTTTCAATATTAAAGGTATCAATATGGACAAATTTTGCATTAAAGTCATTTGCAATATTTTGAAGATCAGAATGATTTGAAATTATTAACGGTACTTTCATTTTAAGTTCACCATTTCTTACTCGCCAAAGTAAATCAATCAAACAATGATTTTGTTTACTCACGAAAATAGCAACATTCGGAATTTCATCAGAATAATTTACGTTAAATTTTCCATTAATTTCATCTGCAATATTTTTAAATTCTTTATAAATTTCATCTCTATTAAAAAATGCATTTTTATAATTCCATTCAATTCTACTAAGAAACAAACCCGCATCTTGATCTGTATGATGATCAGAATGTCTTATGTTGCCACCGTAATTTGATATCCAACTAGTAAGTAAACTTACAAGGCCAGGACGATCGGGACAAACAATTTTGAATATAATTGAAGGATGTTCCAAAAATCTTTAACTATTAAGTCAAATAAGCAAGTATATCTAATATATCAATGAAAAGCTTAAAAGAAAATTTTCACAAAGCACACATAGTTATTATTGGATCGGGAATTGTTGGGAAATTTAACGCTTTAGAATTATCAGAATTAGGTTTTCAAATAACAATAATAGATCCAGCTCAACTCCAAAATAGTAGTAATGCAGCTTTAGGCTTACTAATGGGTAATATGTATCAAAAAAGGAGAGGTAGAAGTTGGGATCTAAGGAAACAAAGCATTGAATTATGGCCACAATGGATTGAATTCCTGCAAAAATTTAATAATGAATTAAATATCGAAAAACCATTAATAAAACTAACTACGAATGAAGAAAAGTTTAAAAAATTAAAGAAATTTATTTATGAAAATAATGATATGAACTTAAGAATTTTAGAAAGAGACTCAATATTTATCAAGAATATAAATAAGGCCTTCCAAACAAAAAATATAAAAGGAATGATTTCCTTCAAAGATGGAAGAATAAATGCTAAGTCGTTACTTAAAACATTAGATAAATATCTAAAACATAAAAAAATAAATTTTATAGAAGAAGAAATAATTAAAATCAGAAAATCAAACAATCATTGGATCTCTACAACAAGAAAAAATCAAGACATTAAATCTGACATAGTTATTTTGTGTAATTCTCTAAAAGCGATTAATTTAATAGATAACCTATCTCACAACATCAAATTAAAACCTGTTTTAGGTCAAGCTATAGAAGTTGATATAAATGATGCAGAAGTTGATTTATTGTCGCTGCCAAAACAATTCAATATAGATGGTAAAAATATAATTACAAAATCAAAAAATAAGCTAATTATTGGTTCAACTGATGAGTATAGTACTAAGCCAGAAACAAACGCCTTCGAAAAACTCACAAATTTTCTCGATAAAAAACCAAGTTGGCTTTTGAATGGGAAGATTTCTAAAAAATGGTACGGAATAAGGTCAAAACCTGATGGCGAACCTTCACCAATAATGAAAAACATAGAAGATGGCCTAATTATATGTACAGGTTTTTATAAGAATGGGATTTTACTTGCTCCAGCCTGTTCTAAATGGGTTGCAAATGAAATTAAAAATTACCTTTCCTAATCTTTTGTTTCAGTAAAGTCTGCATCAATCACATCATCTCCGCCTTTATCGTTTGAATCACTCTGATCAGGACCGTCCGCTGAACCAGGTGATGGTGGCTGATCGCCGGGTTGCTGATAAACAGATGAACCAACTGCATAAAGTTCTTGCTGAAGTTCTTCAAGAAGTTTTTTCATTGATTCATAATCTTCTTTTGAAGTTGCCTCTTTTAAAGCATTACTTTTTTCTTCAACTTTAGACTTTGCTGCTGCATCAATTTTGTCTCCCAGCTCACCAAGTTGCTTTTCTGTCTGATAAACAAGTGTTTCAGCCTGATTTTTTAAATCAATTTTTTCTCTTTTTTCTTTATCTGAAGATGCATTTGATTCTGCATCTTTAACCATCTTTTCTACCTCATTATCAGATAAGGTAGAAGCACCTGTGATAGAGATACTTTGCTCTTTACCACTTCCCTTGTCTTTAGCGGTAACACTGAGAATTCCATTGGCATCAATATCAAATGTAACTTCAATTTGAGGCACACCTCTTGGTGCTGAAGGTATACCATCCAATCTAAAGGTACCTAAACTTTTGTTATCAGAAGCCATTTCTCTCTCACCCTGTAGTACGTGAATTTCTACATTTGTTTGACCATCTACAGCAGTTGAATATGTCTCAGATTTCTTAGTGGGTACTGTAGTATTTCGATTTATCATTTTTGTCATAACTCCTCCCAAAGTCTCTACACCAAGAGAAAGTGGAGTAACATCAAGCAACAATATATCTTTAACTTCGCCTGCTAAAACACCTCCCTGAATAGCTGCCCCAACAGCAACTACCTCATCAGGATTTACAGTTTGATTAGGTTCTTTACCTATTATTTTTTTGACTAAATCTAAAACTGCAGGAATTCTTGATGAGCCACCCACCATTACAACCTCATCTATTTCACTAGTAGAGATTTTTGCATCACTAATAGCCCTCTCTACTGGAGTTTTGCACCTATCGATTAAAGAAGCTGCTAATTCCTCAAACTTTGCTCGGGTAAGGTTCAAATCCAAATGTTTTGGCCCTTCGGGAGTAGCTGTGATAAAAGGTAAATTTATTTCACTTTGCGTAGCATTTGAAAGCTCAATTTTTGCTTTTTCTGCTGCCTCTGTAAGCCTTTGTAAAGCTTGCTTGTCTTGTCTGAGGTCAATTCCCTCATTTGATTTAAAAGTACTAGCTAAATGATCTACGATGCACCTATCAAAATCATCCCCACCAAGATGGGTGTCTCCAGATGTAGATAGAACTTCAGTTACTCCATCACCAGCTTCAATAACTGAGACATCAAATGTTCCTCCTCCTAAATCAAAAACAAGAATTTTTTCATTTTCTTTATCCAAACCATATGCTAAAGCTGCAGCAGTTGGCTCATTAACAATTCTGAGGACTTCTAAACCTGCAATTTTTCCTGCATCTTTTGTGGCTTGTCTTTGAGAATCATTAAAATAAGCTGGAACTGTGATTACAGCCTGAGTAACTTTATCACCAAGATATTTTCCCGCATCATCCGCTAACTTTCTTAAAACTTGAGAACTCACCTCTTCTGGAGAAAACTGCTTATCCAAAATAGGGCACTTTAATTTGACACTAGAACCGGATTTTTCAACAGAATAACTGACATCTTTAGATTCTTCATTAACCTCGTCAACTCTTCTACCGACAAAACGCTTTGCCGAATAAAAAGTATTTTCAGGATTCATAACTGCTTGTCTTTTTGCAATTTGTCCAACAAGCTGATCTTGATTTTTTGTATATGCAACAACTGATGGAGTAGTTCTGAAACCCTCCGCATTTGCTATTACAGTGGGTTTACCACCTTCCATTACAGCAACACAACTATTAGTTGTTCCTAAATCGATTCCTACTACCTTACCCATGGGTAAATTCTCATATTTTATATTCTCCATAATCGGTCATCGGCGTCATTATTGTTACTCAAAGACGGGGTGTGGTTCCCGAACAGATCGTAATTTTTTTAAGAAAATTTCTAAACATGATTACAAGTAAGACATCTTTTATTGCATTAATCGGCAATCCCGTAAGCCATTCTTTATCACCAATCATGCAAAATGCTGCCCTTCAATATTTAGGCTTAGATTTAATTTATATTGCAATACCTTGTAGAGATGAAGATCTAGAATTAGTTCTGAATTCTTTAAAAAAAATCAATTGTATAGGTTTAAACATTACAATTCCTTTTAAAGAAAAAGTATTTGACCTTTGTAGTGAAATCTCACCTATTGCACAGAAACTAAAAGCAATTAATACCCTTAAATTAAATTCTGAGAGAGAATG
Source organism: uncultured Prochlorococcus sp. (assembly GCA_902574425.1). Lineage (GTDB taxonomy): Bacteria > Cyanobacteriota > Cyanobacteriia > PCC-6307 > Cyanobiaceae > Prochlorococcus_A. Next base: position 10,641 of record CACGNA010000017.1, read on the forward strand.
GAGCGCAACTAATACAGATGTAGAGGGATTTGTTTATCCATTAACAACCTTAAATTTAACAAATAAACAAGCAATAGTACTTGGCTCTGGTGGGGCAGCAAGATCAGTGATACAGGGATTAATAAATTTAAATTCTTCAAAAATTTCAGTAGTATCACGTAACAAATCATCACTATATGAATTAATAAAAAATTTTGGGAATAAAATTGAAATTCAGGGTTTGTTACATAATGATAATCGGGCTCAAAACTTAATTGAAGAAGCAGGTTTAATTATAAATACAACACCAGTAGGAATGAAAACAGCTACTCATGAAGAAAATATATTGCCTTATGGGGAAACTTTTTGGAGATCTCTTAACTCGAAAACAATTGTTTACGATTTGATCTACAATCCTACTCCAACTCCATTATTAAAATTTAGCGCTAAAAAAGGATGCATGACTATCGATGGTTTGCAAATGCTTGTTGCTCAAGGAATAAAATCATTATCATTTTGGACAAATGGTTTAGAAGTGCCTTTTCATATTATGAATGACGCACTAAAAAAATATCTTTAAAAAAAATGATGCAAATTTTTAATAAACTACCCATTGTAATGTATCGTGAATAATGAACAGACGCTCATCGCATAATTTATGAGCCAAAGACCTTGTCTGAAACTATGAATGCTCAACAATCTTATTACGAAACCATGTACATCCTCCGCCCCGATATAGCGGAAGATGAAGTAACTAATCACATTGATAAATACAATAAACTTTTAGAAGAATTTGGCGGTACAATCCTGGATAGTCAAATGAGGGGTAAGAGAAGATTAGCTTATCAAATAGCTAAATATAGAGAAGGTATTTACGTCCAATTGAGTCACCAAGGTGATGGGCAACATATTTTTAAAATTGAAAAAGCCATGAGACTAAGTGAAGATGTTATTAGATACATGACCGTTAAACAAGAAGGACCTTTACCAACCCCAAGACCCTCTAATAAGACTACACCTCCATCAGAGAATCAAGATAATCCAGAATCTAAAGAAAAAGAGCTTGTAAAAACTCCTGAAGATTCAGCCTCTAAAAAAGACGATTCCGAAAATAATAAAAATAAAGAATCGTAAATGTTAATCAATTATTTTTGAATTTAACTCTGCCCATATTTTATTAGACATACCCCACATATAAATAAAACCCTCTGCTAAGGAATGATTAAAGACATCATTTGTACTATAAGTTGCCAAATCTTCTCTATAAAGTGAATTGTTTTCGGAGCTTCTTCCAATTACTGTTGCATTACCCTTATTAAGTCTAATCTTTACTCTTCCATTAACTGACGTTTGAGTAGATGAAATAAAAGCATCTAAACTGTCTTTAAGAGGACCAAACCAAAAACCTTGATAAACTAATTGACCCCATTTTTTTTCCACTATTCCTTTAAAATCAATAACATCTGGATTTAATGTTATGCTTTCTAATTCCTTGTGAGCTTTGATTAAAAGTAAAAGACCAGGCGTTTCATAAATCTCTCTACTTTTGATGCCTACTACTCGATCTTCAATCATATCTATTCTTCCAAAACCATGTTCACCTGCAAGATCATTAGCTTTTTTAATAAGCTCCACTGGAGATAAAAATTCATTATTAATTCCAACTGGAAACCCATTGTTAAAAACAATTTCTATATCTTGAGGGGAATCCGGTGAATTATTAATTGATGATGTCATTGCAAAAATATCTTCAGGTGCTTCTTGCATTGGGTCTTCTAATATTCCTGCTTCAATACTCCTACCAAGAAGGTTAACATCTATTGAATAAGGAGATTTTTTTGATACTGGTGCAGGAATACCAAATTTTTCTCCATACGATATTGCCTCTTCCCTACTCATATTCCACTCCCTTGCAGGGGTAATGATTTTTAAATCAGGGCCTAAAGCATTAATTGCTAAATCAAATCTAACTTGATCATTCCCTTTACCAGTACATCCATGAGCTACTGCATCAGCATTAATCTCTCTCGCAATATTGACGAGGTTTTCAGCAATTAAAGGTCTAGCAAGAGCTGTAGACAAAGGATATTTATCTAAATATAATGCATTAGCTCTAATGGCTGGGAAAGCGTATCTTTCCACAAAACTATTTACTAAATTACCAATAATTGATTTAGATGCACCAGAATTTAAAGCTTTTTGCTTGATAAATTCCAAATCTTCACCTTGTCCAAGATCTGCGACAAAAGTAACCACTTCTGAAATTCCATATTCATTCTTTAAATATGGAATACAAACGCTAGTATCAACGCCACCGGAATACGCTAGTACAACTTTTTTTACCTGCTGCATTTAAATTTGCTCCATAAATTTAAATTTTTGACGTAATTAAGAATTTGAAAACTTATTAAAAACTAATATTATTGTAACTAAAAGAGCTGGCCCAAAAACTAGTAATAAGACAAGAAAGTTATTAATTAATAAAACATTGGGATTCAAGTATCCAATAAGCTTAAATAACCCAGACAATAACAATGAAATTATCCAAATAAAAAAGTATTTTAAATTTCCTTTATCAAACAAAGTTTTCGAGTGGATCATTATGTATTATCTTATATGTAGAACAACAAATTTAATGGACTCAAATAAACTAAAAATTAGATTGGATAATATTTCTGAAGTTAACCCAGCTTTAACTTGTTACCATAGAGATGATCCAGCTCCCGTTTTGCCATTAAGAGATGAACCAGATCTACTATCTTGGCTTGAAACTACAGGAAGGCTTGTGACTGAAAAAGACCCAGATTCACAGGAGATTAGTACAATAGAAGAAGAAGAACTGTCAGCACTTATGGGAGAAAAAGAAGATTATAAAACTGAAGAAGACTCTTCAGAAGATGATTGGGAGGATTAAAAAGTTTAACTTTAAATCATTATTAATATTAAATACTTTTGCTTTAATAGTTAGCTCCTATATTTTCAAAAATTTTATTTTTATAGGTGTATACACTTTATTTTTTTTTATTTCTTTATTCACAACAAAGAATGGTATAAAAATAATCCAAGAATTAAATTTTCTTCAAAATATTAGAACTGAGGGCCCTACTAATCACTACAAAAAAAGTGATACTCCAACAATGGGCGGGATTTTTATAATATTACCTTTTTTAATTTTTCTTTTAATAATAAATATAAACCTAGGTTCTCCAAAATTATTCCTTTTACTACTTACTATTTTTGGTTTCTTCATTACAGGTTTCTTAGATGATTATTTAAGTATTAAAAACAAAAAAAATACTGGATTAAAATCAAAAGAAAAATTCATCTTACAAAGTATCATCTCAATAATTTTTATATTATTTGCCTATGAAAAAGATTTAATAAATCCAATAATTACACTATCTGACTCCTGGGATATAAATATGAATATTTTCATATTTCCCATTTCTTTTTTAGTATTAGTTGGCATAAGTAATTCAGTAAATTTGTCTGATGGACTAGATGGATTAGCAGCTGGATGTAGTGCAATTGTTTTCTCTGGATTGGGAACAGAAATATTAATGAAAGAACAGCAGGATCTTATTATTTTTAGTATCTTATGTTATTCAATGTCTGGAATATGTTTAGGATTTCTCAAATATAATAGTTATCCTGCAAAAATATTTATGGGTGACACAGGATCTTTAAGTATTGGTGCAATTTTGGGTTCTATTGCGCTATTAACGAATAGCGTTTTTACCTTATCAATTTTCTCAGGAATCTTCATTATTGAATCTTTAACAGTAATTATTCAAGTAGGGGTTTTCAAAATTACAAAAAAATTATTTCATAATGGGAAACGCATATTTTTGATGGCACCACTGCATCACCATTTTGAACTTAAAGGAGTAAAAGAGCATACAATAGTTGAAAATTTTTGGAAAATCAACATATTACTTGTGGTTTTAGGTATAGTTTTAAAAATCAATCTATAGAGAATTTGTAATGAGTTTTTTTACATGGAAAGATAATGGCTTAACAAGTGACTGCTCGAGTCTTGATGCTATGGCATCAAGATTTGAAGAAACTGCTAACTTAATGAAAAAACTATCTAAGAAAGGGTTTAAACTAAAGAAAACAAATAACAATCAACTAATTATTCACAATGATCCTAAAGTATTTGATCAATGGGGTTTTATAACTGAAGAGCTTCCGTTTAAACAACTCTGTTTAATTACAGATGAAGAATCACTATTAGACCTTAAAACCTCTTCTGTGAGTATTGATAAATAATTACGGACATGAGTATTCCAACTAAAGTGTCTATTAACTCCTTCGATTCCATTTCTACTCCATAATTTCCACTGATCACTATTAGCAATTCCTTTTTCAAGAATAACTTTCAATTTATTAATATCAGTAACATCTACTAAAAGTCCATTTTCACATTTTGAGCGAATTTCTTTAGGTCCTCCATCGTCTGTTGATATGATTGGCAATCCACATGAAGAGGCTTCAAGCAGAGTTAAACCAAAAGGCTCTGTCAAAGCTGGATTAACAAATAACCCTCCCCTACTAGCCGCCCATCTATATAAAGCAGGTATCTGACTTGGAAGATGCTTTTTTGGATAAGCTACCTTTCCATACAAATTATATTTATCAATCGTTTCAAAAATTTTATAGAAAACATCTTGTTGTTGAGAGTCAAGTTTTGAAGTACTATCTCGACAACCCAAAATCAAAATTAAATTAGTTTTTCTCTTTAATTTTTCAGATCTTCCGTATGCCTCAATCAAAGACGGAATATTTTTTCTTCGTACAGCTCTAGAAATAGTCAATAATGGAGGTTTTGTTAGATCCTTTAAAAAAGGTTTCATCATGTTGTCAATTTCAGCTGTCTCTGTTGTCGAGTGAATATGGTGAAATTTATTATGATCAACGCCCGGAGGAATAACTCGAGCTTTATGAGGTGAAAAAGAAAAATATTGGGAATATTGATAAACGGACTCTTGTTTAGTACTTGTTACAACAATATCTGCTGATTCTAAAGCTTTTTCTTCTGCGTGAATTCTTTTACTTATGGAATACAGCTTTTCTATTTGATTAGTTTTTAAACCAGTATCAAGCAATTTCCTTTGTTTTTCTCTTCCTAAGGAATGACCAGTAAAAATAAGTGGAACGTTTAAGGATTTACTTAGTTTAACGCCTACATATCCAGCATCTGCATAATGAGCATGAATAAAATTAGGCTTATTATTTGTTTTATAGTAAGAAATAAGGCATTCAGTTAATTCATCTAAATAAGGCCAAAGCAATTCCTTTCTTAAGTATTTATTAGGTCCAAATTTAAATCTTAAAATTCTAACTCCGGGTTCTACAAATTCTTCTGCTTGTGAATAGTCATTATCTACTTTAGAGTCATTTATTAAACGAGTCACTAAATCTACTTGGTCAACATCAGAAGTATTAGCCAAACTTTTTACTAACTCTAAAACGTATTGTGTTTGCCCTCCAGTATCTGCATCTCTACCTAATTCAAGATTGTTAGAGCGTATGAGACCATGTAAATGTAAATGTAAAAATTTAAACCTCATTCAGCAAATCCTCAGATCAATAGCCTTTAATACAAATAAGATGGATTTCCAAAGGAAATCTTAAGAAAGCATTATGATTTAAAAAAATTTTAATTGAAAGTTTTTATAAAGACAGATATCAACTAAGTTTATACAACTTTAAGGAAGACTTTCGTTTTACTCAGATAATTCAAAATAAAAAGATATACAACAAAGATTTTTTATTTGAGAACCTTTTTAAGATATTTTGCTGTATGGCTAGTGGGATGTTTAGCTACATCCTCAGGAATACCTTCTGTTATAACTTCGCCGCCTTTATTACCTCCATCAGGTCCTAAATCAATAATCCAATCAGAACATCTAATTACATCTAAATTATGTTCGATGACAATTACAGAATTACCTTTATCTACCAAACGTTGTATGACATCCATTAATTTGTGAACATCATAAAAACTTAAACCTGTAGTTGGTTCATCAATCAAATATAAAGTTTTTCCAGTAGCTCTTTTAGATAATTCTGTAGCTAACTTAACTCTTTGAGCCTCCCCACCAGATAATGTAGGAGCTGGTTGACCTAATTTGACATATCCTAATCCGACATCTACCAATGTAGATAATCTATCAGCAGCTTGAGGTATCGCTGAAAAAGTTTCTGCAGCTTTTTCAACAGTCATCTCTAAAACATCAGATATATTAAAACCTTTATATTTAACTTGAAGAGTTTCCCTATTAAAACGAGCTCCTTTGCATACTTCACATTTAACATACACATCAGGTAAAAAATTCATTTCAATAACATTAACTCCCTGGCCTTTACAAGCTTCGCATCTTCCTCCTTTTACATTAAAACTAAATTGACCAGCCTGATAGCCCCTTGCTTTTGCTTCCACTGTGGAAGTAAATAACTGCCTTATAGGATCAAAAGCACCTGTATACGTTGCAGGGTTTGATCTTGGTGTTCTTCCTATAGGAGATTGATCGATAACAATAACTTTATCAATTGCCTTTATACCCTTTAACTCTTTTACCCCTTGAGGAAAAGGGACCTTTAATCCTAGAGAATGACACAAGGCAGGGTGAAGTAATTCATTTATTAAAGTACTTTTCCCACTACCACTTACACCAGTTACAGAAACTAACCTTCCTAAGGGAAATTCTACAGATATATTCTTTAAATTATTTTTAGAGCAATTGTTTAAAATTAAACTTTTTTTAACAGAGGATCTACGTTCTTTTGGAGTAGGAATCGACTTCCTACCACTGAGATAAGCCCCAGTTAATGACTTATCTGATTTTAAGACATCTTGATATGATCCTTTAGCAATAATTTCCCCGCCATAAATACCTGCCCCTGGGCCAATATCTACTAAATAATCTGCGGATTTCATAGTATCTTCGTCATGTTCAACAACAACTAAAGTATTTCCTAAATCTCTTAAGCTTTTTAATGTTTCTAATAATCTGTCATTGTCTCTCTGGTGTAAACCAATACTTGGCTCATCTAATACATATAAAACACCAGTGAGCCCTGCTCCTATTTGGGTTGCTAATCTAATACGTTGAGCCTCTCCACCAGACAAAGTCATGGCAGGTCTATCTAAAGTTAAATAATCTAAACCTACATTAATTAAAAACTTCAACCGTAAACGAATTTCTTTTAAAACCAATTCACCTATCTGCTTTTGTTTTTCTGATAAAGATATATTTTCCTTCTTAGTCTTTCCTAAACCCATAATTCGCTCGATATGAGTTAAAGTTTCAGAAACGCTTATAGAAGTTAAATCAGTTATATTATACGGACCAAGTTTAACGGCCAAAGCTTCAGGTCTTAATCTTTTTCCAGCACATGTATTACAAGGTACTAATTCTAAGTACTTTTCTAACTTTTGTTTAACTGATTCTCCATTAGCTTCATTCAATTGCCTTTCTAATATTGGTAAAATTCCTTCAAAAGGCCTTTCAAAACCACTAGAAGTTTTAAAACGACTATCAGCTTGAATTAATATTGGTTTATCTGATCCTAAAAGTAAAACTTTTTTTTGCAAATCACTCAAATCTTTCCAAGGAGTTTTTAATTCAAAACCATACGCTTGTCCAACTGAATATAGTAATGAAAAATAATAAGTATTATCTTTTTCACTCCAAGGAGCTATTGCAGCATAAACAGGTAATGTTTTGTCTGGTATTACTCTATCCGCAGTAAATTTTTTTAAATAACCAATCCCATGACAATCTGGACAGGCCCCATATGGGCTGTTAAAGGAAAATAATCTAGGAGAAAGTTCCTCTACAATAGAACCATGTACAGGACAAGCATAATTTTCTGAGTATAATTTTTCTCTATCTAAGTTAGAAGGTAAGGTTTCTCCTTTTTTTGGAACAACTTCTACTATGGCTAAACCGTCGCCTCTTTTGAGACAAGTTTGTAGAGAATCGTTCAATCGTTCTTGAATTCCATCTCTTGCAATTAATCTATCAACTACTACCTCAATATTATGAATTTGATTCTTATCTAATTCAATACTATCAGCAAGTTCTCTCACCTCCCCGTTAATTCTCACCCTAGCAAAGCCCTCAGCAGCGAGTCCACTTATTAATTTTGTGTGTGTTCCTTTCTTCCCCCGTACAACAGGAGCTAACAATTGGTACCTTGTACCCTCTGGCAATAGAAGAATTTGATCAACCATTTCATCAATTGTTTGAGGCGCGATTGGAATCCCACAGTGATGACAATGAGGCTCGCCAGCACGTCCAAACAACAATCTTAGATAATCTTGTATTTCAGTTACTGTACCAACTGTTGACCGAGGATTATGACTTGTAGATTTTTGATCAATTGAAATAGCAGGGGATAAGCCCTCAATATTGTCAACATCTGGTTTATCTACTTGACCTAAAAATTGCCTTGCGTATGCTGAAAGACTTTCAACATATCTTCTTTGACCCTCAGCAAAAATGGTATCAAAGGCTAAAGAACTTTTACCACTTCCACTCACACCCGTAAAAACTATAAATTTATTTCTTGGTAGAGAAAGGTCAATATTTTTTAAATTATGCTGACGAGCTCCCCTAATATTGATTGAATTATCTTCTTCAAAACTATTACCAATTTTTTTAACCATGTTTAAATCTATTTATGATTTAAAAAGATTATTATAGTGGAATTTTTCCTATTTTATGCAGCGGCCCTGTCAAGAAGACTAGAAGCGTAATCATTTGCTTCGCCAAACCCTCCGCCAATAAGTTCTATTAATTCATTTTTTCTTTGTTTTTTTGTAGCTAATTTTGATATTGAAGTATAAGTTATTCCATCTATTACATTTTTATGCACTTTAAAATGAGCTAACCCTCCAGCAGCTAAAAAAGGCTGATGTGTAATACATAAAACCTGTTGATCTTTAGAAATTTCTTTTATTAGCTCAACCAAAGAAAACAAGGATTTACCACTTAGACCATTATCAATTTCATCTAAAAAGAAAGTATTTGGTTTTTTAGAAATACTAGATTTAATCGCTAATAAAAATCTTGACATTTCGCCACCAGAAATAACACTTGATAGAGGAGCAAGCGTCTGATCAGGATTAGCAGAGAACAAAAAATTTATATTATTAATCCCATTGCCAGAAGGGTTACATTCAGAAAATTGAATTGAAAAATTTGCATTTTCTAAGCCTAAATTTTTTAAAATTGAGATTACTGAATTCTCTAACAGTTTTGCAATTTTTTTTCTTTCAGTAGATTGAATTACAAATAAAGAATTTAAATTACTTTGTAAATTTTTGATTTGACTCTTTATCTTACAAATCTCATTATCTTGATTGTTTTGTAGAAAATATGTCTTTAATTGATCCCGCTTTTCAATGAGTTGAGATAGATCCAATGAAAAAGTTCTCTCCAAATTTTTCAAAAAAAATAATCTTTTTTGTATTTCTGGAAGATTAGATTCGTGATTTTCTACATCTTCCATATATGAGTTTAGATCAAAAATTAAATCTTCAACATCTGCTTGGATATGTAATAACTTCTCTCTAAATTTTTGAATCTTACAATCGAAATCTGCAATTCTGTTTAAAACTTTTATTGATTGATTGATCAAAGACGAGACTGATGGTTCATCATGACTGAAATTCTTTAAGTTCTCTAAAGATGATAGAAGTGAATTATTTATTTCGAGATTATTTACAAGTTTATTTTCTAGTGACTCTAATTCTAAGATTTCCTCACTGGAATTTAAGTTAGCTTCGTCTAAAGTCTTGAACATTTGTTGAATTAATAAGTTGTTTTCTTCTTGTTTCCTAGAGGATTCTAGTTTTTTATTCATTAATCCTTTTAAAACCTCACTTTGCTCCCATATATTTTTAATCTTTGCATTAGTATCTCTCAAATCTTGCGAACATAAATCATCAATAATTAATCTTCTCTTGTCTTGAGAATCAAAAATAAAAGTATCTGATTGACCTGCGAAATCTATTAACAATCTTCCAAGTTCCTCTAATAATTGTTTATTAATGGATGAATTATTAAGGCTAAATTTGGATAAGATTTTCTTATTTTTTTTATAAGATTCTCTTGTAATTGATATTTCTACGGAACTTCTTTCAAAACCATTACTAACTAACCAATTGTTTATTTGGGGAGTGGAAGAGAATTTTGCCTGAATAACACAATAATCTTTTTCTGGACGTATTAAATGTTTTATAGGTATATTAGTTCCACCAAATAAAACATTTAAG
>CACGNA010000018.1 GCA_902574425.1 uncultured Prochlorococcus sp.
TGTATTATCAAATCAAGGTATCTCCTAAGTGGTGAAGTAGATTGTACATACATTTTAAGACCTAATGATTCATGAATTGCGGGCTTATTTGTTATGTAACTTCTTCCCATATATTGTTTTAATATTATATATTTAATTTCACTATCATTGTATCTATTAAGTATTTCAGATGGTTTGCAATTTAATTTCTGAATCCTAAACGGAGCTGCTAAATTATATTTATCTAAAAATAAACTTATTACATAACCCATTAATATCATTGATTCTGCAATTATAATTTGTGATAATGTTTTCTCTAATTTATTTAGTACAACTTTATCCTTATATAATTTAATTTTACTATTAGGACTTTCAAAAATAATTGCTCCTTGTTTCCTTCTGAATATAATACTTTTTTCTAATAAATTTTTAATCTCAATTAATTCTATTTCTTCTTTAGGTTCTAATTCTAATATTTCATTCGCATCTTCATATGTTAATTGATATTTTGGTTTTATGATTGCTTCAGTTATTTCATAATTATTTATTGATCCATCGTCATTGAATTCTATTGCTGCACTAATAGTTTCTGAAATTTTATTTTGAGCTAGATTTGCCTTTTCAAGAATATCTTTAGGTAGCATTGGGACATATTGATCAATTAAATATAAACTGCTATTTCTCTTTCTTGCTTCTAAATCAACATTAGAGTCATGCAAAAAGAATTTACATGGATTACTAATATGTATCCATAAATTTTTTATATTTCCTTCTTTTATTTCTAATGAAATAGCGTCATCAATCTCATGTGGATTATCAGAGTCAATAATATATGTTTTTAAATTAGTTAAATCTTTCAAATATTTGAGATATTAATTATAGTGCCAACTATATTCAATATGAAATTATCCTTCAGGATTTACGAAGGGTAAAAGAGCTACAATTCTGGCTCTTTTTACAGCTAATGTAAGATCTCTTTGTTGCTTAGAGGTTAAACCTGTCATCCTTCTAGGAAGGATTTTACCCCTCTCAGTTATGAATTTTTTTAGTAGTTCTACATCTTTATAGTCAATAGGATCTCCAGGTTTGATAGGTGATAATTGTTTTTTAAAAATTGAATTAGGCATGATTTAATTTGATTTAATTTGATTTAATTACTTTATTTCTTTGTGAATTGTCATTCTGTTTAAATGAGGATTAAACTTTTTTAGTTCTAATCTTTCAGTTGTATTTCTACGATTCTTTTCAGTAGTATATCTTGAGACACCATTTGATCTCTTAGGATCTGTGCTTGTCCTAGCTTCAGTACATTCCAGGGTCACTACAACTCTTGTCCCTTTTTTGGCCATTTTAATTAATACTTTATTGTATAATTTTCTATTGTACATCTTCAACAAACTTTTTTGAAGATATACTCATTTCTTTTATCATCATTGATTAAAAAATATATATGAAAATTTCTCAAAATTGGTTGAAAAATTTAGTAGAAATTTCTTCTACACCTGAAGATCTCTCTGAGAAATTGTCTATTGGTGGATTTGAGGTTGAATCATTAGAAGATTGTTCAAAAAATGTAATTGGTGTTGTTTTAGGTAAGGTCTTATCTGTTTTAAAACACGAAGGATCTGACAAACTCTCAATTTGCCAAGTCGATATTGGTACTTCAAAGAATTTACAAATTATCTGTGGTGCGCGCAATATTAAACAGAATATTTATGTTTATGTTGCTACTATCGGTGCAAAATTAAATGCAGTTGATTTAACTATTAAAAGAAGTGAAATTAGAGGTGTCATGAGTGAAGGAATGATATGCTCTCTTCAGGAACTAGGACTAGAAGACTCTAGCGAAGGGATAGAGATCATTGATGAAGATTTAGCTCTAAAATATGAATTGGGCACTCCAGCATCTAATTTACTTCAATTAAATGATTTTATATATGATTTAGCAATTACGGCTAATAGACCTGACGGAATGTCCGTTATGGGGATAGCCCGCGAAATTTCTGCCCTTTTAGAATCCACATTAAATTTTCCAGAATTAAACCATAAATACAAAATTCATTTACTTAAGGGAAATAAACTCTGCCCAGAGGCTATAAGATCTAATTGCATTTATACAATAAGCTGTATTGATGGAGTAAGTGGGGATAAATTATCGCCAAAATGGCTTAAAGACCGTATAGAAAAATCAGGAATAAAGTCGATTAATCTTCTAGTTGATTTAACAAACTATATTCTTTTAGAACAAGGACAACCTTTGCATGCATTTGATAAAGAAAAACTATCAAAGTTAATTGGAAAAGAAGTTTCTCCAGAATACTTCTCTCTACGAAAAGCCAAAGATAACGAAAGCCTTGTATGTTTAGATGGTAAAAAATATGAATTAAATGAAAATATTACATTAGTTACTTGTTGCGATAAACCTGTTGCTATTGCAGGGGTGATAGGTGGTTTAGAGACTTCTGTAACCAATACTACCTCTTCTATTTATCTTGAAGGCGCTGTTTTTAATCCAGTTACTATAAGAAAATCTTCAAAGGCGGTTGGAATAAGAACAGAATCTAGCAGCAGGTATGAAAAAGGAATTTCATCAAAAAATACAATAAGTGCAGTTACCAGAGCCATTAATCTTTTAGAAGAATATTTTTCTATTAATTTACCAATCATCAATACTTCGAATTTAGAAAATGATGAGGATATTTTTATTAAATTAAGGAGAAATCGAATACATAAAATTCTTGGTCCATTAATAATTAACGATCAATTTGAAAAAAGAACTTTATCTGATACTGAAATAGTTGATAAATTAACACTTATAGGTTGTACTTTAAAGAGTAAAGAATATGGCTGGGATGTAACAGTAATTCCTAATAGATCACAAGACTTAATAAGAGAAATAGATTTAATTGAGGAAATTGCGAGATTAATAGGGTATGACAGATTCGACTTGAACCTTCCTAATCCAATTAAGCCTGGAAAATTGTCATCTGAACAGTTGGCATTGAGAAAAGTAAAAAATGGTTTTACAGAAAATGGTTTTAACGAAGTACTTAGCTACTCTCTTGTTCCAGAAGATAAAGAAACACTTATAAAGATTGCTAATCCTTTGTTATTAGAAACTAGCTGCCTAAGAGATAATATCTGGAAAGAACATGTGGAAATTGTAAACCGTAATATAAAAGCTGGACAAACAAGTTGTTATATATTTGAAATTGGAAATGTTTTTCATAAGAATACTGAGTTCATTCAAGAAGAAGTACTGAATGGTGCAATTTATGGCAATAGAAAATTTGGAAAATGGGTAAATTCGGGTAAGGATAATGATCTTACTTATTATCAGGCTAGAGGAAAGTTAAAAGAGGCATTATCATGTCTGAATATAAAAATTGATGATAAACCTACTGATAAATTTGATTTTTTACATCCAGGAAGAACTGCAAAATTAATTATTGAAGGGAAAGATGCAGGTTATTTTGGTGAAATTCATCCCAAATTAATACTAGAGAAGAAGTCATTAAAAAAAGTTTATTTATTTAGCATAAATGTAGATAACTTTCTGACAGCTAGTACAAGAAAAAATAAATGGATTCCAATATTTAAGCAATATCCAATTGTTCCGAAAATAGAAAGGGATATAAATTTTATTTTCAATAAGAAATTTTTAATTAGCGATATAATTTCACAAATAAGAAAAACAGGAAAAAATCTGTTAGAGGATGTATATTTAATCGATGTTTTTGAAGATATTAAACTCGGGGAGAATAATATAAGTTATACATTTAGATTATCTTATAGAGATAATGATAAAACATTACTGGACTCAGATATTAAATTAACACACTCAAGCATTATCTCTAAAATTGAAAAAAGTTTTAACACAAAATTGAGAGATTAATAGTCTTAAAAGTCTCAAATAAGACTTTTAGTAAGTCTATATATAATTCTCATATAAGATAAGCAATAATCCAATAAAACTGATTAATGTTGTATGATTATGACCATGATCAATTTTTTATCTATATTGCTATCTTCAGTGCTGTGGGTCCAAGTTCCACAGTGGTCAAATGATTGGTCAAAATGTTCAGTTGATGTACCAGACGCTTCATGTCATTGGTACATAACCTCACCTGATAACACTTTTGGAGAAGGGTTTGACTGGGCTAGCGCCCCTTGGTTTGATGCGAACGGATTAAGCGATGTTCCTAGTATTGACAAGCAAACTGCCATAGAAAAGCTCCAGTCTAAGTAGTACTGTCTTTAAGGCAGTACGGGTAGGTTTAAAACCCTTTTATAACATTACTTTTTAGATGTTGATGTTTTTTTGGACATTGAAAGGACATGATTTATTAATTTATTAATCATTTTTTAATTTATTAATCATTTTTTAATTGTTTGAGAATTAAGAAAAAGGGACGTGGTTTATTCAAATTGATAAATTATTATATCTAACTTATCTATCATGAGACTATATAGTAGACTAATATTAAGTCTCAAATAAGAAACATTATACAAGTAATTTCTTGTATTTATACAACTTAAATTTTAATTTCTATTTATTCAAATCAATTATACCCATTAAATTTGACTAATGAATAATTTATAAATTTTAGTAGTTTAATAAATCGCATTTATCTTATATTAGACTATTAATTAGACCTATAAATAGTCTTATATGAGAATAATTATACTAAATTCTATATAAATTTTTTAGCAATTGATAAGCTTCATTTAATTTTCTCATTTGATCTGTTGATCCTCCAGCATCTGGATGCGTCTCTAAGGCTATCGATTTATAGGCCTCCCTAATTTTTCGCAATGTATGAGCTGATCCTGCGGATGTTGATAAATTCAATAATTTAAGTGCTCCATGTACCGTCATTGTTGAGTCCAAAGTTTCAAAGGAATTTGATCTGTTATTTCGCTTAAATCTACTTATAAACCTCCTCATTAGTGTTGGTATCCTATTAATTAAATCTGATGTAGCAAAAGGGTCTTCTAAAACGCCAATCATTAATAAAACAACTTCAAGGGATGGATTTTTCTTTATCCAAAATGGGCATAATTCAGACATAAATTTATTGGCTGCACTCCACGTAAAGGGTAGATTTTCTGTCCCATCAAGATTTGGCCATATATCCCTTCCAAACCAATCCATCGATGCTTCTACTACATGATCGTTAGGAACTGTTCCATATAAGGTTTTCCAATGACTAATTAACGCTATTCGACATTTTATTAATTCAGTTTCTTTAATTGTATTAATTTGAATATCATTAATATTCTCCTTTAATTTTTCACTATTAATACTTCTTCTTAGATTCTTTACTTTTTTTTCAACAAAATTGGGAAGGCTTATGTTTGAGTTGGGTTTTTCTTTATATTGATCGTTATTTGAAACTCTTTTATTTAATGATATCTCATTAACTTCTTTTTTAATGTCTTGTTTAATGTCTGATTTAATTAATACCAATGCAGTATTTTCATCAATATTTAATTTTTCATTATTATTCTTTTTCTCGTTAAAGTCTATTTCTTGCTGTTGGTTCTTAGGTAGTAAATCATCTTCTTGAAGAAGTTCCTTAAGTATCTTTTCTATTACAGGTCCTCTTGCTCTAAATCCCCACTCTTTTCGTAATTGATCAAACCTAGAAATTAGTTCTTCAGGTAAATCAATTGAAATTCTTTTTGTATTTGAATTTTCAGGAATATTCAATAATATTTTTCTTGAATAGTAAGCAATTTATTTAATTTTATTCAAAAAAAATTGAAAGTCCATATGGAATATTGTTTTTAAATTAAAACCAACTTATTTTCACGTCACAAGTCAATTAATTATCTTTTTATAATAAAAATAAAAATGTTTAATTGTTATTTCAAGTCATCTAAAGAAAAAAAGAGTTTTTATCAACATAAGAAATTAGAAATGCTCAATTATATTAAAGATTCTCTTGAACGTAAAATTGCATCTGTAACTGCTTCTATAGAGGTTTTAGAAAGCCAAATAAGCAGAGATAAAGATCCTGAAGTTGTTAACTAGTATTCAAACAAAACTTTCTAGAAGTTTTTCTGGACCAAATTTTTTTAAATAATTAATATCCGATTTTTCGGTTACTAGTAAATATCCTGCGAATCCTAATCCGTTAATACTGAATCCATGGATATGATCATTACTCCTCTTTATAATTGCAATCCATTTATTAGTTATTAATAGATTGTAAGGATATCTTGGTTTCAAATCACTAATAGTGTTCCCAAGGCCTAATTTCAAACATAATTCTAAATACAATTCATAAAGAGATATTGAATTTTCTAAGAAATTAAATTTGGATACAATAATATTTTTTTTAAGTTTACAATCCCTATCTTTATGTAATTTCATTTCTAAAAACCACTTTTCTCTAGGGCAGGATATCTCATCTTTAGCTCTACGTAGAAGTTGAAAATGCCTGTGAGGTTGACTTGCTCCTGCAATTGGAGAACTATTGAAAAACCATAATCCACTAGTATCATTATTAACTTTTTGAATAGCTTTCCAATCATTAATATCTAACCATCCATTTTGAGGTTTCCAATTATTTGTTATCAGTAAAATATGGCCTTTTTGTACAGGATACTTATTTAAGATTAATTGATGATCATCATCAATTTTATCGATTTCTAGTATTTTATCCCATGGACAGAAAGGATTTTGCTTAGGACCGTAAATTCTTTCTTTGTTGAAATTTAAAGTATCAAGCTTTCTAATTATGAAATCATTATTTTGATATAAATCTCTAGTAATAATTCTTGTCTTTAGAGGATATAGAGATTCATCATTAATCGATAATTGAGTTTGATGAAGTGCTTTTTTCCAATATGTCTCTAAACTCATTTAAAAGAAATTATAATATTTATTCTAAAAAAAATAGTATATTTGTAATCACTTTTTATTAAATTGATATTCTTTCAATTTTTCTAAAGGTACTGATTCTAAGACTACAATATTTGTTGATTCTAATATTACTTTAGGAGCAAGTCCGTCTAATAATGCTTGCTTCCACCTATCAAGACAAATACACCAATGATCACCATCTTTAAGTCCTGGGAAGGAATAAGCAGGCATAGGAGTTATTAAATCATTACCTTGTGATTTACTATATTTCAGGAAATTATCATCCATAACACAACATATAGAATGATTTCCTCCATCGGTTTTGTCATAATTGCAAAATCCATTTCTAAACCAGCCTGTCATAGGTTCACAACTACAAACTTCAATGTTTTCTCCTAATACATTAAATTGAACTTGATTATTTATGGTCATAGATTTTTTTGTTTAATAATACTAATAAAACACCAACATTTCTTAAAAAAAGGTTGACGAGTATGGGGGGTAAGGCGGTATTAATTCTAATAAGGTTTTTTTCATTATGGATTGGGACTTTACTGAAAACATAGCATTTAAAGTTCTTTATGATGCTTTTAAAGATAGTGACGAAACATCCGCATTAGAATTTTTATCTAGTGATGGTGCTTCATACTATCTTGAATTAACACAGGACGCAGCTGGTGAGGGACTTGATCTGGGTGATAATGAAACGATGGAAGAACTTCAGGAAGAAATTATTGAATATCTAGAAAACAACTAATTATTTATTTTAAGCACTGAAATATTTAGCTTTTGAGTGTAGTGAAATGATAGCTGTAGTACTTTGTTCCGGATGAAGTTGTTCAGATTCATCCATGGTCAAGTTAATTCTTTTTGCATCCAACAAAGATAATTGTATGTTTGAATCAGAAACTTTTGGACATGCAGGATATCCAAAAGAATATCTAGCTCCTCTATATTTTTGTGCTAGTATTTCTCTATTTTTGTCTGGTTCTTCAGTCCTAAAACCACATTCAATACGAATTAATGCATGGACATACTCAGCTAGAGCTTCTGCTAATTGCACAGTAAGTCCATGGAATAATAAATAATCACTATATTTATCTTCTTTAAATAATTTTTGAGAATACTCACTAGCAATATCACCCATTGTTACTGCCTGCATAGGAAATATATCTATTGGTTTATCATTTTTTAAATCACAATAGAAATCAGCTATGCAAAGATTATTCCCAGATTTTTGTCTTGGAAAATTGAATTGAGACATTTTATTAAATGATTTATCATCAAATAATAAAATACTATTATCTTTTCTACCACATCTGAAATATCCATAAACTGCTTTGGGTGAAATAAGTTTTTTTTCTACAATTGTCTCTAACCATTTATCTAACAAAGGTTTTGCATATGAATCCAAATAGTTATTGTATTCATCTACGCTTTGGTTTTTTCCTTTTTTTATTTGCCATTGTCCACTAAATAAAGCTTTTTTATCTAGGTAAAAAATTAAGTTATTTAAATCTATATCAACCTCGTATAAGACTTTCGTTCCCAAAAAAGGAGGATTAATTGGTTCTTCTTCATTTATAAATTTAGATCTAATAAAATTTTCTTTTAAATTAAATGTGGAAGTCTCGGTTTTTATGGATATTGAATTCTTAACCTCTTCAGAGTTAGTTTTGGATGAGGCTAAGCTAATATTTATACCTTCATTGTTAATAAATCCCTCTGTATTTGACCAATTACCTTTCTTTTTATTATCCATATATTCATTCATGAATTTTAGATCAGTGAAAGCATCTTTTCCGTACAATATTTTTCCTTTATATATTTTGCTGCAGTCCTCATTTACAAATTTTGGCGTTAACGCTGCACCTCCTAATATAACTGGCACACTAATATCTTCATTGTTAAAAGCCTCTAAATTATCTTTCATAAATGCAGTTGACTTTACAAGTAATCCGCTCATAGCAATACAATCTGCATTGTGCTTCTTTTGTGCATCTATAATTGCGGAAACATCTTGCTTTATTCCAAGATTTATTACGTCAAAACCGTTATTAGTAAGTATTATATCAACCAAATTTTTTCCAATATCATGAACATCGCCTTTGACTGTTGCAATTAAGAGTTTTCCATTTGATATTTTTTCATCTACAGTTTCCATATATGGTTCTAAAATTGAAACAGCAAATTTCATTGTTTCAGCAGATTGCAGTACAAATGGCAATTGCATTTGACCTGAACCAAATAAATCTCCTACAACTTTCATCCCATCTAGTAAAAATGTATTAATTATTTCAAGAGGTTTATATTTTTTTAACGCTTTATTTAATTGATCTTCTAAACCAATTTTTTCTCCATCAATAATATGATTTTTTAAACTTTCTTCAAGAGTTAAGTTTTTATTTTCTGAAGATGCTTTTTTGAAATCCTGAATAGATAAATCTTGAAAAGCCTTTGTTAATTCTACTAATGGATCATAGGTACAAATATCGTCTTCAAATTCTCTTTTGTCATAGATTAAATCTAAGCAAAGCTTTTTAGTTTCATCAGAAATTTTTGATAATGGCAATATTTTATTTGGTGCGATGATAGCAGAATCCAATCCTGCTTTAATGCATTCATCTAAAAATATTGAATTTAAATTAATTCTAGATAATGGCGAAAGACCAAAACTTATGTTTGAAACGCCCAATATAATATGAATTTCTGGGAAATTATCACGAATTTTAGAAATAGCGCTAATTGTCTCTTTAGCGTTTAATCTATCCTCCTCTATCCCAGTAGATATTGGAAGAGCTAATGGATCAAAAAAGAGCTCATAATCTGATAAACCAGATTCTCTGGATCTATTAATAGCTCTTTTAACAATGTTATATTTTTTTTCTGAATTCCTTGCCATTCCATCTTCATCAATAGTTCCAATAACAAGTCCTGAGCCATAATCTAAGGCCAAATTAAGAACTTGATCAAACCTTTCATCTCCATCTTCGTAATTGGTGGAATTTATAATACATTTACCTCCAGCTGATTTTAATCCACTTTCCATTTTGTCAGCATCTGTCGAATCAATCATTAATGGCAAATTTATATTAGTCACTAGTCTTGAAGTTATTTCTTTCATATCTTTAACTCCGTCTCTTCCCACATAATCAACATTTACATCGAGAACGTGGGCATTTTCTTTTTGTTGTTGCTTAGCAATTGAAACTAAACCATCCCAATCGTCTTTATTTAACAACTCCCTTACCTTTCTAGATCCACTTGCATTTAATCTTTCTCCTACAATTAAAATTGAATTATCTTGTTTATATGGCACCGAATTATATATTGAAGCCGCAGAAGGAATATAACTGCTAGAAAAATTCTTACCATTTTTGTTAGTCCTTTCGTCTTGAATAATTTCATCGATAATTGAAGAAAGATATTTAATATGGTCTGGTGTCGTCCCACAACATCCACCAATCAATTGAACATTAAAGTCATATATAAAATTCATTAACTGCATTTTTAATTCTATTGGTGTTAATTTATAGTGAGCAACACCACCAATATTTTCAGGTAGGCCTGCATTGGGAATACAACTTATAGCGAAGGGTGAATTTTCAGATAAATATTTAATATGATCCTTCATTTGTTCTGGACCAGTTGCACAATTAAGTCCAAGGATATCTATATTAAATGGCTCTAATATTGTTAATGCTGATGCTATATCAGATCCAACAAGCATAGTGCCTGTTGTTTCCATTGTTATAGAGACCATTATAGGTATATCAATATTTTTAAGTTCAAGTATTTCTTTTGAGGCTAATAAGGCAGATTTAATTTGCAAAACATCCTGGCAAGTTTCTATTAAAAGAAGATCAACTCCTCCATCTATAAGACCATATATTTGTTCTTTATATGATTGCTTTAATTCATCAAAATCTATATGTCCTAACGTAGGTAATTTAGTTGTTGGTCCAATTGAACCAGCAACAAATCTTGGTTTATCAATTGATGAATATTTGGCAGTACTTTTTTTAGCTATTGATGCCGCATTTTTATTAATCTCATAAGCCTTGTCCGCAATATCATATTCTTCAAGAACTATTGATGAGGCTCCAAAAGTATTAGTTTCTATAACATGACAACCTGCTTCTAAGAATGAATTATGAACCTTTTCAACTACCTTTGGTGATGATAAAACAAGGTTTTCATTACATCCCTCTAATTCTTTTCCTCCAAAGTCATCTGCTGTAAGATTTAAGTTCTGAAAAGATGTTCCAGTACCCCCGTCAAAAATAATTAATGGCTTTTCGTCTCTATTTAGATAGGTTCTGAAAGATTCCATTTTGATTAAAAATAGATTTTTATATTGAAATTCTTGTTACCCAATTATCATAGTCTTGAGAACGACCTTCTGTTATTTCAATAAGCTTATTTTTTAACTTATTCATTATTGGTCTTTTAACATTTAATTCAGTTGATTCAATTTTTTTAACTGGTGTGATTTTTGCTGCTGTACCAGTTAGAAAAACTTCATCTGCTATTAATAATTCTGTTTTATCAACTGGCCTTTCAATTACATTTATTCCAAATGATTTTGCTAATTCAATTACACTAGCTCTAGTAATCCCCTCAAGGATATCTTGATCAACACCTGGAGTAATTAAGTCTCCATTTCTTACAATAAATAAATTCATACCACTAGCTTCGCTTACCTTACCACTTGAATTTAATAGCAAGGCTTCGTCAAAACCCGATAAACTAGCTTCTGTTTTAGCTAATGAACTAGTAATATAAGCTCCACTTATTTTTCCTCTCAATGGGAGAGATCTATCTTCTTGTCTAGTCCAACTACTCATTCTACAAGAAACACCATCTGGGGATAAATAATCTCCTAGTTCAATACAATAAATAAAGAAATCTGTTTCAATATTGTGTAACCTTGGAGCTATACCTAAATCGCTTGTATATACAAATGGTCTTATATAAATAGGTTTTTCTGGCTTGTTTCTTTTTATAACGTCCTCTAAGGCTTTAAAAATATATTCTTCAGAAATATCAGTTAAGAGTAATTTTGCACTTTGAGATAATCTTTTTATGTGTTTATCAGTTCTAAATAAAAGGAATTCTTCTTTATTTGTAGGGTTAGGTATCGCTCTCATTCCTCCAAATGCAGCAGTACCATAATGTAGTGCATGAGTAGCTATTGATATTTTTGCTTCTTTAAATGGAATACATTTACCTTCGAACCAGGCGTATGGAAGAAATTCATGCATATTCAATTTATTTAATTAAGGTAAACTTGTTTTATCCTACTTACGTATTCTAAACCTTATTTATATATAAAAATGCACAGGATATTAAATATAGCAGGAAATGAAAAGAATAAGGATGATTTAATAGAGCAACCAGTTGCAGATTTTATTTTTATAACAAGTGTCAAAGCTGATTTAAATCTCTTATCAAACTTATTGTTAGAAAAAGAATTTACATCATTAAAAAATAATATTAGAGCTTTAGAAATTTCTAATTTAAATTCCTCAGCTCAAATAGATAATTATCTTTTAAAAACAATTAATTATGCAAAAGTTGTCATATTAAGATTATTTGGAGATAAAGGTACATGGAACTATGGAATTGAACAACTTTTAAATTGGCAAGCAGTTGATAAAAAAAGGAAGCTAGTAATCCTATCAGGTACCCTTGACCAGGAAGTATCCTTATCTGAAACAAGTAGTATAGATAAAGATCTAGCATTAAATATTTCTAAATTACTAAGATCTGGAGGACTAGATAATTATAGAAAATTTCTTAATTGTTTAAATTATCTAAAGATAGATGAAACATTAATTCCTGATGAGTTTTTGAAGATTTCTTATTATGCAGATCCTTATTTATATGATTGGAAAATTGAAAAAGGTGAAAAGATAGGAATAATATCCTATAAATCGCTTTTTTTGGCTAATGAAATTGAAGTAAACGAAAAACTTAACTTGCAGTTAAGAAAATGCGGACTATCCCCTAAAACATTTTTTATTTCAACTCTAAAAGATCATATTATTCAAAAGAAATTAATAGAAATTTTTAAAAAAGAAGATATTAAAATAATAATTACGACAACTTCATTTTCTTCATCTCAAATCAAAAATAATGATTTAATTGAAAATTCTACAAATATTTTTACTTCTCTTAAAATCCCAATTTTACAGCTTCTTTCTTCTAATATATCAAGAAAAAATTGGTTAAATTCATCCATTGGAATGAATTCATCTGATTTATTAATGCAAATAATTATTCCCGAATTTGATGGAAGAATTACTACCTGTCCTTCTGCATTTAAAGAAATAATTTCAAAAAAGAATACACTTTACAGTGAAATAACTAGTTACAAAGCTGATCAAGTAGGTATTGAATGGATTTCAAAATTTGCAAAAAATTATGTGAAACTTCAAAAACTTAATAATTTTGATAAAAGAATTTGTTTAGTTATAAGTAATTATCCAATAAAGAACGGAAGAATCGGTAATGGTGTTGGTCTTAATACACCATCTTCGATAATAAATATTCTTAACTGGTTAAGAGAAGAAGGTTATGACCTTGGATCTTGTAATTATCCACAAGATTCTTCGGAATTAATGTCAATTCTTATAAAAACTAGAACTAATGATATTGAATCTCAAAATAATAAACCATTAGATTACTTACCACTTAGTGAATATTTAAAATATTGGAAAAATTTAGAACTTGATCCAAAAAATATTATTGTTAATCGATGGGGCAAACCATCTGATGCGATCGATCTTGATAATAAAGGATTCTCAATAAATGGTCTTAGATTTGGAAAAATAACATTATTGATTCAACCTCAACGAGGTTATGACGCTTTCACTGATAGAGATATTCATTCGCCTGATCTTCCACCTCCCCATAGATACTTAGCGCAATATTTTTGGATTGAAAAAGTTTTTAATGCAAATGCTATATGCCATATTGGTAAGCATGGGACTGTTGAATGGTTACCTGGGAAATCTATAGGTCTCAGCAATAAATGTTTCCCAAATATTATTTGTCCAGCTATACCTAACATATATCCCTTTATCGTAAATGATCCTGGCGAAGGATCCCAAGCCAAAAGAAGAACTGCTGCCACAATTATTGATCATTTAACTCCTCCTTTGGATAGATCAGAATTATATGGAAAATATTCAAAATTAGAAAATTATTTAGACGAATATTTTGAAGCAAAATTATTAAATTCTAATCGTATTGAATTAATAGAAAAATCCATTTTTGAATTAATTAAAAAAGATTTTAGTGAAATTACTTTAAAGAATAAAAATAATCAAATAGAAGAAATTGATTCCTTTCTTTGCAAAATTAAAGAATCTCAAATTAGAACAGGATTGCATATTTTTGGCAATAGGCAGAATGATATTAATGAAATAAATTTATTCTTGTGTATTGCTAGAGTGCCAAATGCCGGCCGAATTGGTGTTGTTCAATATATAGCGAAAAATTTAAAGCTAGATTTGAATCCTTGGACAAATAAATATGATCAAAAGTTAACTGAAAAGGATAAAAAAGTATTATTGAGTTTTTCAAACAAAAAAATTTTAAACTTTAGGATGGCTATTGAGTTTTTGGAACAGCAAGCAAAATATCTAATATATTTGTTTTTTTACAAAAAGAATACCAATATAAAATATCTAGAAAAATATAAAAATCAGAAAATTATAGACTATTTCTTTAATGATAAAAAACATAATTATTATTTTTTATTATTAAAAAATGAGATCTTAAATCCAATCATTAATTCTTCACATAATGAAAAATCATCATTTATTAATTCATTAAATGGCAAATATGTAAAAAGTGGTCCATCGGGTGCACCTACGAGAGGTAAAACTGAAGCTTTACCTACTGGTAAAAATTTCTTTTCAGTTGATACGAGAGGACTGCCAACTGAATCAGCATGGAGTGTTGGTTGTAAATCTGCTTCTCAAATAATTGATTTATACAAACAAGACAATGGAGAAGATTTAAAAAATATAGCAATATCTGTATGGGCAACATCCACAATGAGAAATGGAGGAGAAGACATTTGTCAAATATTATATTTATTAGGCGTACAACCTATTTGGGATGGACCCTCAAGAAGAGTAATTGATTTAGAAATCATCCCTTTATCTGTTCTCGATAGGCCAAGGGTAGATGTTACATTAAGGATTTCGGGAATGTTTAGAGATGCATTTCCTCAGTTAGTTAAATTAACTTCTAAAGCAATAAATCTTATTTCTAATCTTAATGAGAACGATAAATTTAACCCTCTTGCTGCAGCATTAAAGGATGGTGATCCAATTAATCGTATATTTGGTTCAGCGCCGGGTTCATATGGAGCTGGTCTACAAGAATTAATTTCAAATTCTAATTGGGAAAATATTGATGATTTTGGCGAATCTTTTCTTAATTGGAGTAAGTGGATTTACAGTGATGATCTTGAACCGATAGAGGACAAAAAATCATTAGAAAACGCTCTTAAAAATGTACAGTTAGTTGTTCATAACCAAGATAATAAGGAACATGATATTTTAGATTCTGATGATTATTATCAGTTTCAGGGTGGTTTATCATCAGCAGTAAAAAAATTGAGCGGTAAATTACCGGAAATGTATCATGGTGATTTATCTAAATTTGGATTATCTAAAATTTCAAAATTACAAGATGAAATTAATAAAGTTGTTATATCAAGAATTCTTAACCCTAAATGGATAAATGGAATGAAGGATAATGGTTATAAAGGAGCTTTTGAATTTTCAGCGACACTTGATTACTTATATGCTTTTGATGCTTCTACTGAAGTAGTATCAGATTGGTGTTATGAGGAAGTTTATAAATCATGGTTATGTGATCGGGAGCTTAAGAATTTCTTTCTAGAGAATAATCCATGGGCATTAAGAGATATTGCACAAAGATTTCTTGAAATTGTCAATAGAAAAATGTGGAATAATTGTTCTTCTGATGTAATTGAAAATTTAAAGAATATAATTATTAATACTGATTCAATAATTGAAAAGAACGAATTCTGAATTATCTGCCTAAGAGTGAAAGTCCATGACTATCTGTTCCGCATGTTTTTAGCATGGAATATTTATCTGCTAATTTATCTATTTCTGAACAGACAAATAAACTAGGATTCCATACTTCATTAAGTTCATAATCGTACCAAACCTCTATTCCATCAATACCTTGTATTTTGGCCTCTGGAATTAATTTATAAAAGGGTATCCTATACCTCGCAGGATGCGCAAGAAACGATAACCCACCTGCTAAATTTATTGCTTTAATAACTGATTTAATATTTAAATCATTACCTATTGGAGATTCTCCTAGGATGTAGGGATTAAGGTATCTGCTTTTTATATCTATTCCCAATCCAATTACATGTACTAAACATCCTAGAATCAAACAATTAATTTCTATTCCCGTAATTAATGTAAAAGAATCTTTTGGATAATTTGTGAGTATATTATTTTTTTTTATATATTCATGAGCTTTAATTGTATGATGATCGGTTATTGATAAAAATTTCAAGTTATTTTTAAAAGCTTGTTCTAAAAGTTCATTCGGTTCTAGACTTCCATCACTAAATTTTGTATGACAGTGAAAATTAATATTTTTAGGACAACTATTTTTATTAATATTGGAAGTTAATTTTATTAAGTCTTCCCTATTCATTACTTAATGAATTCTCATTTTTCTTTCTAATCTTTGCATATAATTGTATTGAAGCCAACATGAAAATAACAAGTCCAACTACACTCCATGTAGCAACACTGGTTGGAAAATTATTTTTAAAAATAACTAAAAGTACAATTATAAATAATAATAAAGTAGGCAATTCATTTAATAATCTTAGATTTTTTGCTGAAATGGTTGAGGTACCATTTTGTAATGAATACATTATTTTATAACAATAAGAATGATAAATTACTAATCCCAAAACAAAAGAAATTTTAATTTGCAACCACTTCTCACTTAACCAACTTGGCTGCATAATAACCATGCATATAGCCATACTTAAAGCTAATATCATCCCAGGAGTTGTGATTATATTCGCCAGCCTTTTTTCCATCAAGGTGTATTGTTTATTAAAGGCAATTTTTAATTCATTATCCATATTTTTAGATTCTTCATGATATATAAAAAGTCTTACTAAATAAAAAAGTCCCGAAAACCAAACGATTACACCAATAATGTGAAGTGATTTAAACCAGAGATATGCTTCAGCTGCCAAATTACTAGATTAATTTATAAATATATATTTTTAATATAGTTATATTTAACAATATCTATAAATCTATTTTTCAAAAATTAATTAATATTTATAACTCGTGAAAATAATCATATATATCATTTACTGAATTTTTTCCAAGTCCTTTAACTTTTGACAAATCCTCTTTACTAGCTATTCTTATCGCATCTATTGATTTAAAATGCTCAAGCAATTCTCTTATTCTTGATGTCCCTAATCCACTGATTTGGGATAATTGTGATCTATTCATTCTCTTAGATCTTTTATCTCTATGAAAAGATAATGCAAATCTATGTGCTTCATCTCTTATTCTTCTTAATAGAAGAACTCCTTTTTGATTTTCATCAGTATCAAGAGACTTTTTAAAACCTGGAATAAATATTTCTTCGTGTTTTTTTGCCAATGAACATATAGTAACTTCTTCCTCAAGATTTAATTCTTTTAATGCTTTTATAGCAGCATTTAACTGCCCTTTACCTCCGTCAATCATTATTAAATCAGGCCAATCTGATAAAAGTTCATTGTCTAATTTGCTATTCGTTTTATCATTTAATATTGAAAAATCCCCTCCGCTTTTTTTAAATTTTGACCATTTTCTAAACCTTCTATGTATTACTTCATATATAGAAGCAAAATCATCACTATGTCCTATAAAAACGTTTGGATCTTTAATTTTATATTTCCTATAATGCTGCTTAGAAGGAATACCATCAACAAAAACGACTTGTGATGCGACAGGGTCTGTACCTTGAATATGGCTTATATCATAACCTTCAATTCTTTTAGGTTGTTCGCTTAATTCAAGTATTTGGGCAAGATCCTCAATTGCTGATTCATTATCTTGTATCCCATTTAATATTCTATCTAATTCTAATTTCGCATTTTTTAAAACCATCTCAACAGTTTCATGTTTTTTATTTCTTTTTGGGATTATGATTTTTACTTTCTTTTTTCTTAGCTCAGTTAACCAATCCTCTATGGTTGTTTGTTTTGGAAGGTTATATTGAATAAGAATTTCTGATGGTATTTCTACGCCTTCAACATTCATATAATGCTCTTCTAATACCCTTTGTAGAATAAGATTTTCATCTTCATTATTTAATTTTTGACTATAGCCAATTCTCCCAATGAGCTTACCAGATCTCATTTGGAAAATTTGTATACTAGCTACATTCTTTTCTGAAAATATTCCAAATATATCTCTATTAATTGAAGAATCTGGTATTGATATTTTTTGTGATTCAGTTAATAATTTTAAACCTGTAATTTGGTCCCTTATTTTTGCTGCATTCTCATAATCTAAATCATTTGAAAATTGCATCATTTTTTTTTGTAAAAATATTTCTAAGTCATCATTTCTTCCCTGAAATATCATGGAAACTTGTTTCATTATTTTTTTATAATCTTCAGATGATATTACCTCTTGGCAAACACCTGGACATCTTCCTATTGAATAATTCAAACAAGTTCTATCTTTATAGACTGGCCTTGGTCTTTGTCTAAGTGGAAATATTTTTTTTATCGTAAATAATGTTCTCCTTAATAATCCGACATCAACATAAGGTCCATAATATCTATCTAAATTATTTCTATTTCTTCTTCTTCTTGTAATAAATATTCGAGGATATTTTTCACTCCAAGTTATACAAAGATATGGATATTTCTTATCATCCTTTAAAAGAATATTAAAGTATGGTTTGTT